>CAMOCU010000045.1 GCA_946610835.1 uncultured Clostridia bacterium
GCGCAGTTACACCGCCAAAGGACGCGCCGTAACCCACACTGGTCGGCACGGCAATGACCGGGCAGTCCACGAGCCCGCCGATCACACTCCCCAATGCGCCCTCCATACCGGCGACAGCGACAATGACAGAAGCACTCTGAATTTGCTTCAAATGTGAAAGCAGCCTATGCAGCCCTGCAACGCCCACATCGTATAACGCTTGGGCAGAGTTGCCGAGCATACGTGCTGTCAGCAAAGCCTCGCGTGCCACGGGAATATCGCTTGTTCCTGCGCTTACGACAAGAATCGTTCCAAGCCCGTCCGGTTCCGGCGCTGAGCCAAGCGCAGCAAAATGCGCTGTTTCGTCATACTCGATCGGAAAATGCGCGGAGATTTCCTGCGCCTTCTCTTTGCAGATCCGTGTAATCAGAATACGCGACTGGCCGGCCTGGGTCATTGCGCGCAGAATGCCGCAGATCGGCTCCGCAGTCTTGCCCGCGCCATAAATCACCTCTGTCGCGCCCTGCCGCACTGCGCGATGCTGATCCACATGGGCAAAACCGATATCCGCAAAGGGCGCTGCTTTGAGCGCAAGCTCTGCCTCGTCGACAGAAACAGATCCGTTTTTTACTCCCTGCAAAATTTTTCGCAACTGTTGTTCCATATTTTAACTCCAAAACAGCGGCCTTGCCAAAGCAAAGCCGCTGATATTCTGTATAAGAATTAATTGCCGCGATGCAGCGCCTTCCGTACAACGCTGTCCGGATCGCGAACCAGCAATATACCCAGCCAGATCACCAAGCCCAACGCCACTACGGACAATCCGAGGAACGCATCATTGAGCATATCCGCTGCCGCAGGCGTAAAATAGGCTTCGCGAAGCTCCGCGTATTCAAACACCGCATCCACAAGCCACATCAGCGACGCGCCCCAGTACATTAAACACAATGTTCCGACCGAATGTCGCCGAGCGGATGCGCTGCGATACCAGACCGCTGTAGAAACAGCTGCAGCAAAAACCGCAATCAGAAGCGTCATGCTTGTTCCTCCTGGGTCGAAACTACCGCACGTTTTTCCAAAAGATTGGATACCGCAACCATAACGCCCCATACCGCTGTTACCAACAGCGCCATAGCCACGCCGACTGTAGCCATTTCATGCAGCATAGCTGCGAAGTCCTCCGAATCTGACGCAGCAGATAAAAACGGGAACCACGCAACAATCTCGCCGTGCCAGATGTGCTCAAAAGCAAGCAGCACTGAGCCGCCCCACAGCAAATTGGTCAGCCAGCGCAGTTTACGGGAAAACGGAATCTTTTCCGTGTGCTGCACAGCCGCGTCCGCAGTGAGCGCCGTTGAAGGCGCGGCAAATTTTTTTTCCTTGTTTTCTACTGTTTTACGAACGATGGTGGCAACGATCGCTTCCGCTGCCGGAACTGCAAAACATGCCATAAGTAACCTCCTGAAAAATAAAGGCGTATGCCGCCCCCTGCACGGGGCGTCACACACCTTCTTAGTCTGTGTTTCTGATTGCCGGATTACAAGGCGCTTGTGCACCATTCGCCGGACTTCTTGCCCGACAAGTGTACTGTATCATATTTTGCGCCCGTTGTCAATGCTTTCCGGAGGATTGAAAATTATTTTCTTGCCTCATAATCTGACTGAATCGCTTTTGCCCACGATTTGCGGATTCCCTTGCCTGCACGCACATCGCTGACACACGCGCAAACCGCTTCATAATTCACTGCTGTACCGGCGCTGTCACATTTGTAGTTCACCGCGCGATCCTCCCGAATACCGAGTTGTCCGGCCGTCTGCACCGCGTCAATATTGGCGCCGAGAAAAAGAAACTCCCAGCCTTTTTCCTTCTGCACCTCAATCATGGTGCGTACCGCATCCGCACTATACCTGCGGCTGGCGTTTTCCATACCGTCTGTGGTAATGACAAACAGCGTGTGCTGCGGGACGTCTTCCGCGCGGGCATACTTATGGATATTGCGCACATGGCACACGGCGTCGCCAATCGCATCGAGCAATGCGGTGCATCCGCCGACAGTGTACGTTTCGTCCGTCATTTCCGGCGTTTGCGCGAGTGAAATGCGGTCGTGGATCACCTCGCTGCATTGACTGAACAGAATGGTCGAAACAAACGCATCGCCCTGCTGCTTTTTCTGCTTGGCAATCATGGCGTTGAAACCGCCGATGGTATCCGCCTCCAATCCGCTCATTGAACCGCTGCGGTCAAGGATAAATACAAGTTCTGTCAGGTTGTTTTTCATGGTTTTGTCCTCCCTTTGTTTTGTGCCTTCAGTATACACCGGCCGGGGAGAACAATGGTCGCTTTTCATGCGACATTTTTATGCGCCCAATAGAGATTGGTCGAACGCAAATAGCGTTTCGTTGATCGTGAACAAATCATAAATGTGCGCGCGGATATAATATTCGAGGATAATATCAAATTTGCTGCTGTGGGAGAGCGTATACCCCGCCTTACGCAGCAGCTCCTGCGTTTGGTCAAAAGGCAGTTCCAGCGCAATGGCGAAGGCAAGCGCCGTGTTTTTGCTGGGTTTGTAAAGGGGATTGCTGCGGATCTTGGAGAAGAGCTTTCGGTCAATGTTGGCTTTTTTATAGCATTGCGCGTCGGTCATCCCGCTTTTATCGATCAGTCGGAACAACATTTGCGCAAAGCTTTCGTCCATCTCACCGAGCATTTGTTCAAGTGAAGCCGTCTGATCCGTCCGGAACATACTGCATTCTTCCGAAAGTTTCTTATCCTCCGGCGTGCTTTTACAAACAGGAGCGGAACGCAGCGTTCCAAGCTGCCGTCGCCGCGCATCGAGAGGCTCTTTCTTCTTCTGCTGCTCGACATATGCATCCTCAATAAAACTGCGGATCGTGCCAAATCGCTCCTGTGCCGCATGCAGCGCATCGGCATCGAACAGCACAAGATAAACCGTCATATCCGACGATTGTAAAAATGCACGAATCGTCTCGGAGGCAATGTGCAGAGCCTGCTGCTTCGGATAACCGTATACGCCGGCGGAAATCAGCGGAAACGCAACACTTTCGCATCCGGCCTGCTGCGCAAGAAGCAGCGAACGATTGTAACAGCTGCGCAGCTGCTCCGCCTCGCCGCGGCAGCCGCCCTGCCAGATCGGCCCGACGGTGTGAATTACATATGTACATGGCAGATCATAGCCTAAAGTCCGTTTCGCATCGCCAACATCACACCCGCCGAGTGTCCTGCATTCCGCGAGCAGACGCGGCCCTGCGGCGCGATGAATTGCGCCGTCCACGCCGCCTGCACCGAGAAGTGTCGGGTTGGCCGCATTGACAATGGCGTCCACATGCATTTTAGTAATGTCCTGCCGGACAAGTAAAAACGGCATCCACCTCTCCCCTTTCTGTTTTCGCCATTGTAACACAGCGCTGTACGGATGTCAACTTTCATCCCGGACGCATACAGCCGCAAACAGTCGGAAAAAATAGTTTACGTATCGTGATCTTTCCGCTGTCGAAATCTTGACATAAGGGCGGAAAAGGAATATAATTTTCAATAAATATGCAAAGATTTCACGGCATATACCGGAAAGGAATTGAATAGAGTTATGGAGTTTAAAGAATACGATTTTCTGCCTGTCATTCTTGGCGGCGATATTACGGCATACAGCCTGATTCGTTCCTTTTATGAAGCGTATCGGGTCAAGTCCCTTGCGGTCAACATGTCGCAGGGCGGTCCGGTCGTGATGAGCGGTCTGTGTGAGAGCCTATATTACGAAGGGCTGGAGCGCGAGGAAGTGCTGATTCCCGCTTTGATGGAAGTGGGCGAAAAATACGGAAAAGACAAAAAGCTGCTCGTCCTCGGCTGCGGCGACTGGTATGTTCGCATCCTTTCGGAAAACAAGGAGAAACTCTCCGAATATTATGTGATTCCGTACATTGATCCGGATTTGCTCAATGAGATCGTTCTCAAGGACAAGTTCTATGCTTACATGGAAAAGCTGAACATTCCTTATCCCCGCACCTTTGTCTACGACTGCAAGGAAAAAACTCCGCTCGAGTTTGATTTTGAATATCCGATCATTGCCAAAACAGCGAACAGCGCGCTGTACCATTATGCCAAATTCCCCGGCAAAAAGAAAGTGTTCTGTTTAAACAGCCGTGCGGAATTGGAAACCATGCTTGCGAATCTTGCCACTTCGTCCTATGATTACAAGTTCCTGATTCAGGATCGGATTCCCGGCGACGACACAGGTATGCGTGTGCTGACCTGCTATTGCGACAAAAATTCCGATGTGCGTTTTGCCGCATTCGGTCACACACTGCTCGAAGAGCACACCCCGTCCGCGCTCGGCAATCCCTGCTGCATTATCAACGAGGTCAATATGGAAGTCGTTGACCAGGCGCAGCGCTTTTTAAAAGAAGTCGGCTATGTCGGGTACGCCAATTTCGATTTAAAATACGATCCGCGCGACGGTAAATACAAGTTTTTTGAAATTAATGTCCGGCTCGGCCGCAGCAACTATTACATTACCGGCAGCGGTTTTAATGCGGTAAAATATCTTGTGGACGAATATATCTACGGCAAGACCTTCGAGGGAGTGACCGTGGCGGACAAGGAGCATCTGTTTACCTTTGTGCCGAAATACGTGATTCGCAAATTTGTGCACGATCCCGAATTGCGCACCCGTGCGCTTCGCCTGATCAAAGAAGGAAAGTGGAGCAATCCCATAATCTGCAAACCCGATATGACGCTCAAGCGCAGAGCGTATGTTGCGGCATACTCGCTCAACCAGATCAAGAAATTTAACACATACTATAAATAACGGGAGGATCAATTCATGTGCGGATTTGTTGGCTATATTGACTCCGATATGCCTGCGGCGGAGTCCTGCATCCGGCAGATGGCGGATACCATCATCCATCGCGGCCCCGATCAGGACGACTATTTCATCACCGACGGTGCGGCGCTGGGGTTTCGGCGTTTGAGCATCATCGATCTTGAGGGCGGAAGCCAGCCCATCGAAAACGAGGACGGCACACTTGTGCTTGTGTTTAACGGCGAAATCTACAATTTCCAGCAGCTGCGGGAGGAACTCATTGCAAAAGGACATGTGTTCAAAACGCTTACCGACTCCGAAGTGCTGCTGCATGGATACGAGGAATTCGGCAAAGATTTGCTCAATCGACTGCGCGGTATGTATGCGTTTGTGATTTACGACAAAACGAACAACAAACTTTTCGGCGCGCGGGACATCTTTGGGATCAAGCCGTTTTACTATTATCTGCACGACGGCGTTTTCCTTTTTGGCAACGAGATCAAAAGCTTTCTGCCGCATCCCGCTTTTCAAAAGGAGCTTAACCGTGCGCGTATTCCGGAGTATATGTGTTTCGAGTATATTCCAAACCGCGAAACGCTGTTTAAAAACGTATTTAAACTGTTGGGCGGCGAATGCTTTACGTATGAGAACGGCAAGATGACGACCGAGCGGTATTTTGATTTTGCCTACAACATGGACGAAAGCAAGACCATTGAAGAATGGGCGGACATCATTGCCGACACATTTGCCAAATCCACCGCCGCACATAAAATTTCTGACGTGGAAGTCGGCTGCTTTTTGTCCAGCGGAGTTGACAGCTCCTACACCGTGCACGAGCTGAACAAGCTGCAAAAGCTGAAAACGTTTTCCATCGGTTATGCCGAACAATCCGAGCAGAAATATTCCGAGCTTGCCTGTGCGCAGGAATTTGCCGCCGTGGAAGGCGTGGAAAATTATTCCATCCAAATTACTGCGGACGATTTCTTTGACAGTTTCCCGGCCGTGCAATACCACATGGACGAACCGCTGCCCAATCCTTCAGCTGTCCCGCTGTATCATCTGGCCAAAAATGCCGCCAAATATGTCAAAGTTGTGCTCTCCGGCGAGGGCGCAGACGAACTGTTCGGCGGTTACAATTATTACAAGGAGCCGCTGGATTACGCAAAATACATGAAAGTGCCGCAGGGCATCCGTTCCTGTCTGGGCGCTGTCGCTTCCAAAATGCCGAATTTCCACGGCAAGCGTTTTCTCGTACGCGGACGCTACCCCATGGAAAAGCGCTATATCCGCAACAACTACGTATTTGACTGGAAAGAACGCTTCAAATATCTGCGCGGCAAATACGAATCCATTGATCCGGCGGAATTCACCAAACCGCATTTTGACAAAGTTCGCAATCTCGATGACGTGACCAAAATGCAGTTTGCCGATCTCAACACATGGCTGCTGTATGACATTCTGCAAAAAGCGGATAAAATGAGCATGGCCAGTTCGCTGGAACTGCGTGTTCCGTTTTTGGACAGAGAAGTGCTGAAAGTCGCACTGTCGATTCCGGCACAGCACCGTGTCCACAGGGACAAGACAAAAGTCGCGCTGCGTCTGGCGGCGTCGCGCGAACTGCCGGCAAAAACCGCGGATATGCGCAAGCTCGGGTTCCCCACACCGCTGAATGACTGGCTGCGTCAGGACAAATATTACAACAAAGTACGCGCTGCTTTTGAAAGCGAAGCGGCTGCAGAATTGTTTAATACAGATGCAATTCTGAAACTTCTGAACGACCACAAAAACGGCAGCGCCAAAAACATGAAAAAAATCTGGTCGATTTACGCGTTCCTCACCTGGTATGAGGAATTCTTTGTAAAACGCTGATATGCGCCGGAATACTGTATTGACCGTCACGCTCAATCCCTGTCTGGATCGCTCTTTGACGGTAGAAAGACTTGTTCCCGGCAAAACACACCGTGTCCTTTCTGCCCGCACGGACGCTGGCGGAAAGGGCATCAACGTATCCCGTCTGCTAAACGATGCGGGGATACAGACGCATGCGCTTGCGATTGCCTCGGGCGCGGCCGGGCAGACTTTGTCCTCTGAACTACAGCGGCTTCACATCGCGCACACCTTTTTTCCGGGTACGGGAGAAACGCGCACCAATCTGAAGATTCTGGACGCACAAACCGGCGTAATGACTGAATGCAACGAGCCGGGTGCTCCGGCAGGCGATGCTGCGGAGCGGCTGACCGAAAAGCTGGAACAGCTGCTGCCCGACGCTGCCGCTCTCGCACTGTGCGGCAGCATCCCGCCCGGCGTACCGGTCGGGATATATGCCAATCTTGCAAATCTTGCAAATCAATTTGAAGTACCTGTCTTTCTCGACGCTTCCGGCGCCGCGCTTGCTGCCG
>CAMOCU010000046.1 GCA_946610835.1 uncultured Clostridia bacterium
GGGCAAGCACATCTTTTGCGAAAAGCCCATCGATCATGATGTCCATAAGATTCTCGAAGTCAAAAAGGCGCTTGCAAATGCCGGCGTGAAATATCAGGTCGGTTTCAACCGCCGTTTTGACCACAACTTCAAAAGCGCTCGCGCAGCTGTAGCAGACGGCAAAATCGGCACACTTGATGTGCTGAAGATCTGCTCGCGCGATCCCGGCGCACCGCCCGTGGAATATGTGAAGGTTTCAGGCGGCATCTTTTTGGATATGACGATCCATGATTTTGATATGGTACGTTTCATGTCCGGTGAAGAAGTGGAAGAAGTCTTTGCGTACGGCGCAGTGCGTGTTGATCCCGCCATTGGTGAAGCCGGCGACATCGATACCGCCGTAATCTCCATGAAACTGCAAAGCGGCGCAATTGCCGTGATCGATAACAGCCGCGAGGCAAGCTACGGCTACGACCAGCGCGTCGAAGCATTCGGCCGCAAAGGGCAGGTTGCCGTTTCTAACGACACCGCATCCACTGCTGTCCTCTCCGACAGCGAAGGCGTACATGCGGAAAAGCCGCTCTACTTCTTCCTGCAGCGTTACATGCAGGCATATGTGGACGAAGTATCCGAATTTATTGACTGCATTGTGAACAACAAAGAAGTTTCCGTCGGCATTGACTGCGGTCTGCAGCCTGTATTGATCGGTCTGGCCGCCAAAAAATCTTTGGCCGAAAACAGACCTGTCAAAATTTCCGAAATTGCTGCGCAGTACGGTCTTTAATTCTATATAACGAGTGCGCCGCCCCCTGATTCGGAGCGGCGCATCTGTATGCGCGGTTCGATCAAACCGTACGTCGTTTTTTACGGCGCTGACCTTCATCCGAAAGGAATTCATAACGTGGCACTGAAAACGAATTTTGAATTGATGGCGCAGGCAGAAGCGGCACATCAAGCCGTGCCTGCTTTCAATATTGACAATCTTGAATCTGCGCTCGCTGTGGCGCAGGTAATGCAGGAAACCGGCTCTCCCGTTATCGTCCAGACAATTCCTCGCACCCTTAGGTACGGCGGCACGGCGACCTATCCTGCTCTTATGCGGTCTTTGATGGCAGACTCCGCAACCGATTACGCCATACATCTTGACCACGGCAGCAGTCTTGAGCTTGCCGCCGCATGTATCCGCGCCGGATTTACGTCCGTCATGTTCGATGGCAGTCTGCTCCCCTTTGCTGAGAATATCGAAAAAACACGCGCTGTCACTGCAATGGCTCGCCCGCTCGGCATATCTGTGGAGGGAGAATTGGGCACTATCGGAGGCAAAGAAGAGGGCGACACAGATCTTGAAAGCAGTTATACCAAGGCTGAAGAAGCGGCGGAGTTTGTTCGAAAAACAGACGTAACCTCGCTTGCGATCGGCGTAGGAACTGCACATGGGGTATATAAGGGGACGCCGCACATCCGCGTCGATCGAATCCGCGAAATTCATGCGGCAACGGATGTTCAGCTTGTGCTGCATGGCGCATCCGGACTGTCGGACGATATACTGCGCTCTTGCATTGAAGCGGGTATATGCAAAATCAATTTTGCCACGGAACTGCGGCAGGCGTATACGCGCGGTATTCGTCAGGCGCTTGCTGCTGATCCGAATGTCTTTGATCCAAAGCTGTACATGCCTGCGGCAATAGAGGAAATCAAAAAGGTCGTCCGTGCAAAAATCGAAGTATGTCGGGGCATCCGGCTGTAAACAGGAGGTACAGTATGCAATACGATTCCATTATCATGGGACACATTTCTCTGGACTATAACACAGACCATCTGGACAACACTGTGGAGGTCATCGGGGGTGCCGTTACATTTTCCTCCGCCTCCGCCTACGCGCTCGGTCATCGCGTGCTGGCAGTTACCAAAGTCGCGCCGCAGGACAAAGACAGACTTTCCGGTCTGGTTATACCGCAGCAGGACATTCTATGTCTGCCCGCAGATACCTCTACCGTGATGAAAAACAAGTATTTCACACCGGACAAAGAGCGCAGAACCTGCGAAAATGTCTCTGTCGGCACACCGTTTACAGTGCAGGACATTCCGGATGTTGACGCCCGTATTTTCCACTTCGCCGGCCTGATCTACGGTGATTTTAACAACGAAATGATCCGCAAAGCCGCACAGCGTTATCCGGTTGCCGTAGATGTCCAAACGTTGCTGCGTCACCGCCGTGAGGACGGAAGCATGTATTTTGAGGATTGGGCGGACAAGCTGGAAATGCTTCCGTATATCCAATTTTTAAAAACCGACGCAGCAGAAGCAGAAATTCTCACCGGAACAGACGATCGCAAAAAGGCGGCGCAGATGCTGCATGCATGGGGCGCAAAAGAAATCTTGATCACGCACAACACCGAGGTGCTTGCCTACGACGGGCAGAATTTTTATACCTGTCCGATTCGTGCGCGCAATCTCAGCGGCCGTACCGGACGCGGCGACACCACCTTTGCCGCGTACTATTGCGAGCGTCTGACAAAGGATATTCCGACTGCTCTGCTGTATGCAACCGCGACCGTTTCCCTGAAAATGGAGCAGCCCGGCCCCTTCCGCGGAACACGCGCAGATGTGGACAATTATATCCGGCTGCTGTATCCGGAGTACAAGTGATGGATTATCCGATTGAAATTATACGATCAGACCGCACAACGGCCGCAATCCAGATTACAAAAGATCTGACCGTACGTATCCGTGCGCCGTTTGCTGCCACGGACGAAGAACTGTATGCCTTGGCTCAAAAGCACAAAGACTGGATCGAAAAACATATGCAGATTCAGAAACAACGCAATGAAGCGCGCACAGCATACGAACTGTCCGAAGAGGATGCGCAGGCATTAAAAGAGCTGGCACGCAAGGTGATTCCTCCGAAAGTGGAGTATTACGCAAAATTGATGGGCGTTAAGCCCAAAAGCATCAAAATAACTTCCGCGCATTCCCGCTTCGGTTCCTGCAGCGGACAAAACGGTTTATGCTTTTCTTACATACTGATGCGTTATCCGGAGGAAGCGATTGATTATGTTGTGGTGCACGAACTGGCGCATATCAAGCATCACAACCACGGCAGATCCTTTTATGCGTTGATCGGCAAATACATGCCGGATTATAAAAGACGTGAAAAATTATTACGGGAGGATCAATACTGAGCATGCAGTTTTCATTTGCAATTTTTGATATGGATGGTACCCTTGTCGATTCCATGGGTTATTGGGATCAGACTTGTGAAGAATTTATTCACGAAAACGGTGTGGATGCGCCGGGCGTGATTGATGTCCTCAAGCCGCTGACCGTGCAGCAGACGGTCGAATATCTTGAAAAGGAACTGGGCATCCATGTTTCTGTTACTGAAATGTCCGCCCGTATGTGCAAAATCATGCAGGCGCATTACGAACAGGATGTGGAAATCAAGCCGGGTGTGACAGACTTTTTGCAAGCACTGCGTGCACGCGGCGTCAAAATGTGCGTTGCGTCTTCCTCTCCGCAGTATCTGGTCGAAACCTGTCTGGCGAAGCTTTCGCTGAAAGAGTATTTCGAATTTTTCCTCTCTGCCGAAGAAGTCGGCAAAGGAAAAACGGAGCCGGATATCTATTATGAAGCTGCTCGCCGTTTGCACGCCGCGCCTTCGGATACGATGGTCTTTGAGGACGCGATGGCCGCCGGCCTTACCGCACAAAAAGCCGGCTTTCCGGTCACGGCCGTGTGGGACACCAGCGGAATCGCGGAATGGGAAGCGTTTCATCCGCTTGCTGACTACGCAATCCTCAACTGGAAAGAAGCAGAAGAAATCCTGCTATAAATCACAAACGAGCAGCTGTAGAACTAAGACAGCTGCTCGTTTGTGATTTGTGATAATTCTTCCATGGTCAGCGGGCGACTTTCACCCGGCAACAGCGACGCATCAAGCTGCAGTCCGCCGATCGCATCGCGATGCAGCGCGATGACCTGATTGCCGAGCGCAGCGAACATACGGCGCACCTGATGATAACGTCCTTCGCGTAGAAACACGCGCACAATACACGGATCGTCCGTATATTCCAGATCCGCTGCAAGACAGACCGTTCCATCTGCCAGAGAAATCCCTCTTTGAAAAGCTTCCCGATAGGCCGACCCGGCCGGGTCACGCAGTACGGCCGTGTAAGTCTTTGTCACATGCCTTCGGGGCGAAAGGATCCGATGCGCAAATTCCCCATCGTCCGTAATCAGCACAAATCCGGTCGTATCCTTGTCCAATCGCCCGGCCGGAAACAACCCCTTGCGCCGCAAATCCGGAGGCAACAGATCGACAACCGTCTTTTCCTGATCCGAACGGGATACGCTCACCACGCCGGGCGGCTTATTCTGCATAATATATACAAACTCTTCTGCGCAAATGTGTGATCCGTTTAAAAAAACCGAATCCGTCGCCGCAACATGTACGCCGGGGTCTGTAATGCGTATGCCGTTGATCTGCACCTTTCCGTCCCGGATCCATGTTTTAATCTCTTTCCTGCTGTGCTCGGTACGTGCACACAGCCACTTGTCCAGCCGGTCCATCAACGAAACAACGCGGCAATCGCACGGCCGAAAACGGAAAATACCGTTTGCACGGCTTTTGCCCCACCAGACATGCACTCTTGTCCCGAAACGGGAGAAGGAAAAATCCAGGCTGCATCCATCTGTACGCTCTCTCCTTCTTCTACGGCAAAAGCCGTCATTTCAATTTTGTCGTCGCCAAACTCCAGCACCGTATACACAGGCACATCACGTTTCGGGTAACCTGCTGCGGAATAGGAAGGCATCGCATCCGGACTTGCTTTGCTGTTACAAGCCGAACAGCATCCGCCTTCCAGATAGGTCACGCCGGATGCAGCCGCACTGCCATCCAGCAGCGGGTAGGATCGACTGTAACGATGCGTGTGTCCGGACAGCACCACGTCGATTCCGTATTTTTGCAAGATAGCGGCAAGACTGCGCCGCAGCAGCGGGCCTTCCTGTTCGCTGTCCTCACAGCTGTACAGACTGTGATGCATCATAGCGACCTGCCATTGAGCATCCGGATAGGTGCGGATTGCGTGCTCAATCACACGCTCGTGATCAAACGGCAGCAAATCGTTTGTGTCCAGCTGGATAAACAGAACATTTCCCTGAACAAAGAAATACGGTTCATCCGCCAAGGAATGGATAATGCTGCCGCCGAATCGGTTCGGCAGATTGAAGTGCAGAAACAAATACGGGAAATAGAACTCGTGATTGCCGATCACCGGCGCAATTGGTACGCTGCGCAGCGTATCAGGCGCAAGAAACAATCTGTACTGCTGTTCGGAAAACCCTTTTTCCGTTTGATCGCCTGCCGACAAGCAAAGCGAAATATCCGGGAACTGTTCGGTGGCCTGTGCAAGCGTTGTATCCCATCCGGCTGTGTCATGCAAAAGCACATCGCGGCTGCGCCAATCGCCGGAGCGGCCAAGCTGCGCATCCGAAACAAACAGCGCGGTCAAATGATCTGCTGTTGTGCGAAAAGAAAAAGTCCGGCTCCATTGGCCGTTCTTGGTGTAGGCATAATAATACACTGTATCCGGCAGCAGATCCTGCACCCATACACGGCACACTTTTTGACCGGTGATTGTGAATTTTTCAACCACAGAGATTTCGTCCGCGGCACATAAATCTGCATTTGTTCCGCAACGAAAAGCATTCTGACTGCCCGGCGATGAAAGCCACGAAAAGCGCATTTCTCCGTCCTGTGCGCCCGGCGACATGGAAATCACCGTTTCGTCGCATGTGGCCGCGTCCCAGCGCTGTTTCCAATCTTCTGCAGTCGAAGCTAATGCGGGCAAAGACAGACAAACGCACAGCGCGCACACTGCAACAGCCACGCAGAAACTCTGGTTTCTTTTCAATACAAGTCACCGTCCTTTGCCATTCAGTATATCACAGTTCCCCAAAAAATTCTATAGATTCAGAAGGTTTTTTCAGAAAACCTGTTGACACTTTTTTGAATTATGGTAACATGAATTAAAGTCAATCACAGGAGGCATTTTATGGGTCATTTTGACATTCCTTTTCAGGATAAAAACAATGAGCGAAAGATGCTTTACCGCCGCATCGAACGCATCTGCCGCGATGTACAAGCGCGCATCTTTGACCAATCCGTGCGCGTGGGAGGATTCTTTTTCCGCGATGGGCAATCTGATATTCACGCGCTGAATAACGGCGAATGGCGCCCCTTTGGCGAGGAAGAGTATTGGGGATATCGGGAACAATATTGCTGGTTTCGCCAGCGCGTAACTATCCCTGCCGAATTCGCCGGGCGTGAAGTTCTGTATCGCATCACACCGAAGCCGGAGGATCGCTGGGATGGCGGATGTTTCCAATTCATCCTGTATATCAACGGCGAAATGATCCAGGGCATGGATCAAAATCATACATATGCTGTACTGACGTCCTGCGCCGCAGGCGGAGAAACATTTGAAATCGCCTTGAGCGCCTATTGTGACGACCACGATTTCCACGGCCAGGGCAAACTGCACGCTTTTTTGCAGACGCGGGACAACATCGCACGTCAGACTTATTATGATCTTTCCGTGCCGCTCGAAGCGGCACACCAGTATGACGCGGACGATCTGCCGCGCATCGAAATACTAAAAGCACTGAACAGCGCCGTATCTTTGCTGGAGCTCGGCACAAACAGCGCGGACGAACTGCATGCCTCCATGCAAAAATGCAGCGCATACCTGCACGAGCATCTGTACGGTGCGCAAAGTCCGGTCGCTGTCAGCGCCATTGGCCACACACACATCGACACCGCATGGCTTTGGCGGCTGCGCCAGACCCGGGACAAAGCCGGCCGTTCCTTTGCCACAGTGATCCGTTTGATGGAGGAATATCCGGGATACAAATTCATGTCCTCCCAGCCGCAGCTGTACGACTTTGTGCGGCAAGATTACCCCGAATTGTTTGAAAAAATACGCAAAAAAGTCCGTGAAGGCCGATGGGAACCGGAAGGCGGCATGTGGGTAGAATCTGATACCAACGTCATTTCCGGCGAATCCCTCGTGCGGCAGTTCCTTGTGGGCAAACGCTTTTTCCGCAAAGAGTTCGGAAAAGAGAATAAACTGCTCTGGCT
>CAMOCU010000047.1 GCA_946610835.1 uncultured Clostridia bacterium
TTTCTTAGGGAAGCGCTGATTAAATCGGGGTGTACGAGGGGACGAGAGATTTTTTCGGCAGATTGTACAAAAAATCTGCCGGCTTGCTGACGCAAGGCAAGGATTTTTGGTGCAATATGACGGAAAAAGATCCATTCCTTCGTGCGCATCGGATTGAATCAGTGCTTCCTTAGTATACCCGTACAAAAAAAGAAATACGCGCATGTATTGCCGCCGGCACAAGAATTGCGATATAAAAACCGCAGCGGGCGTATGGCAAAGCCCGCTGCGGCGATTGCAGATTTTGTTTGATTCGACTCAGGAAACGGCGATTGAGAAGCAGTGCGAACGAATGCCGCTTGTGCCGCTCTTTCTGTAGCTGTTGAATATCGTGCGGAAGTTGTTGCCGGTCATGGTTTTATCTCCCACACGGATGCTGGAAATATAACCGACATTGCCGCGCGCGCCGTCGTGGCTGAGAATCTCCAGCCACTGGGACGGACTGCCGGACAATGTGATTTTTTTGTCGGGATGATTGCGGTTATAGCTGTCGATGATCGCACGGAAATCCTCGGCGGTGATGGTTACTGTTGTTTCGCTCACGCTCTCCGCGCTGTCCACGCCGCCTGCAAGATAGGCATAGGAACTGCCGCCCCATGCATTGGCAGCGCTGGTCGTTTTGCCGGCAGAGCTGGCAAAGAACTGGGCGGAAATGGGTTTGCCGTTGTAGGTCAGATACTCACCCAGAACACTGCGTACGGCGGAACGCACCATTTCCGGAATGCTGCTGTCTGCCACAGTCGAGCACGCCATATCGCTGCTTGTCATGGCATAGTTGCGCATTTTCATAAAGGAATACGCGGCCACGGCCTGTGTCTTGAGCGCGTTTTCGTCGCCGCTGCGGCAATAGCCGCCGATCTCCTGCAGCACTACGCGAACCATCAGATCTTCCGCCGTGCGTGTTTTGCCGTTGTATGTAACGGTTTCGGGCGGCGTTTCGCGCATCAGTACCGTGCCGGGATAGTAGTGGAAGAGGATGTCTTTGTAGCCCCATCCCTGACGCGAATAGGCAAGCGCGCCCAGCTGGCTCATGCCCACGCCGTGGCCGTATCCGTATACGGTAAAGGTGAACACGCCGTTGGATGTGCTGGCGCCGGAGTCGGAGAAAAACTGTGCAATTAAACGATCTGCCGCATTCGGAGCGGTCGTCGTGGTCGTTGTGGTGGGGAGCGTCAAGGATGCACGCGTTGTTGACGGTTTGGTTGTGGTTTCTTTTGTGGTTGTTTCCTTTTCGGTGCTCTCCTCTTTGGCCCGCGCAACAGCTGCCTGCGTTGTCGCCTTGGCCGCGTTGAGCGTCAAAGCGGCATGCGTCGCTTCCGGCTGTGCGGCAGTGGTTGCCGGTATTGTTGTTGTGGGCGATGTGGTCGTCTCGGGCGCAGTCGTCGTTTCCGGCGGCAGCGTGGTGGAAGGCGTTACATAGCCGGCAGAGGGAATGTAATTTTGCACGTCCATCGCAACCTGCACGGGTGCGGGCGTTTCCACAAAATGCACATCCTCCGATGCAGGATCTGCTGCGCCGAACAGGGCAAGATCTGCGTCCTGTGCGCTATGTTCTGTGGTTTCTTCCGCAACGGTAACCGCGCCTTCCGGCAGAGTCCAGCGCGTTGCTTCGGTTACGTCGGCCACAGAGGCTTGACGCGGCGCATTGTTGTCAAAAAAGAGTGCAGCCACTTCGTCCTTGAAATAAAAGCCGATCAGCACACACAGGATCAGCGCAATCAGCACGCACACGGCAATCTTGGTGCCGGTGCTGCGCTTCTGCTTTTCACCTTCCTGCTTTTCCTGCACCGTTTGGGTATAGAGTTTGAGCGGAATAACCTGCACATCCTCCGGCGGGAAGGGGTCCCCGGCGGCGTACAGCTGGAGCATGGAATACAGTTCGTCCGTTGCCAGCGCCACCAGTTCATTGGTGTTCATATCCGGCGTTCCGACGATCTTACGCACGTGCGCGCATTGGCTGTCTGCCAGCGCGACATGCAAAAACAGTTCCTGTTTGTCCATACCAAGCGAATAGATGTTGGAGATTGCTGCGCCGAGTGTGGTGCCGATCTCCTGCCGTGCGTTATCCGCCAGGCACGCGATCCGCTCTGTTACGGATTCGCGGCTGCCGGGATCATCCTGCGCTGCGGCGGGAATAAATGCATCGCCGAAGCGCGGATTGGCACGCACGCCGTTCTGAACGAAAAGGTTGGTCTGGGTGGAAGCAAACGCTACGGTCATATCCGCCTCGCTCAGCAGGCGTGCTGTTTCGGCAAAGCGGGCATTATTATCCGGCAGCTCACGCTGCGGCCTTTCCGGCTCGACCATGCTCTGCGGCTGCTCCGGGGCGCTCTTTTCGGCAAAGTACGGCAGCACACCGCTTTGCAAGATCTCGCGGGTGCGCTGCCCCGATAAAGGCAAGAAGAGAAGCGTTTGTGCGCCGCTCTGCATCGCAAAGCCGGAATACAAGCCGTCTTTTGTTAAAAACACGGCCGCGTCTTTGGGCATGAGCGCATGCGCTTTCATTGAAGAATCCGGAGCGCTTACAGTGCTTTTAATGGTTGTAAGTACTGCCGGGCAGATCTCGCTTTTTAAGCCCAACGCTTTGAGTATGTTCCACTTTTGCTCAAGGAAGGACGCTTCGTCTGCGGCTGCCACAATAACGGACGCTCTGGAGAAGGATTTGCCCAACTCGGCGAAAAAGTCTTTCGGTTCCTCGAACACGCGGAAATTCTCTGTGTCGCTGCTGATGGAGGCAAAAGCACGGTAAATGCTTTGGATGGCCGACGTATCCGCAGCGGCGCGATCCTTGATGATCGCAAACAATTCAACTTTCACAAATAAACCTCCCATACACATCTGCGCACTCACCCCTTCGGCAAAAGCCGCCGAATTCTGCCGGCCGCCCGTCCAAAGGCCGCACGCTCAAAGGCGTGTCCGCTTTGCGGGCCGCATTTGCAGAAAGCCGGCTGCGCTTGCCACGGCGCAGAAGCTTGTCCGGTCTGCTGAAAAAGGTATCGCTTATGCATTGGGAATCCATTTCGCTGCCGTAGCGTACGGATTGGATTTCCCTTTCTTTTGATAGTATTTGTCGGGATAGCGGGGATTGTTGTTGGCTACAGCCTTGGAGACGTCCACATCGTTGGATTCGCCGTCCCGTACCAGACGGCCGACGACAACCAAACGCTCGGTGGAAAAATCATAGGCGCATGTGGACAGCGTCAGAAGCTTGTCCGACGGCTTGATGTCCACGCCGGTGGAATACAGCTTGCGCGCATCCAATTCTGCGATGTATTCGCGGCACTCCGCCTCATCCTTGAGCTGGGTAAAGATATAATCGAAATACCAGCCGCTTGAGTCGTACGCGGAATCTGTCAGGAACACAGCGTAAACTTTGAAGTAATAATCGGCATACATGGTTTCGAGATGCATCAGCGGCGCCTGCTTGAATCCTTTGATTGTGCGGTAATTTTCCAGATCGCCGAAGACCAGATCATCGTATTCCATATTGTGACCGAAAATGCTGGTGTTGTAATCCAGCGCAGCGTAGGTGTTTTGATAATTGACGAAGGGGCAGCCGTATTTGGTGCTTTCGCCGAAAAAGTTTTTATGCAGATATTCCTTGTTGTCTTTGCCCTGCACGACAGGTGTGGAAATGGACGTGCCGGGAATCTCGAGGTATCCGTAAAAATCGGAATTCGTTGCGTAGAACTGCGCGAGATTGTAACGCGCGCCTGTTGGCAGTTCTTTGTTGCCGAATGCCGCTTTGAACGAATCCGCGTCGCTGACGCTGCCCTGCATCAGATCGTCGATTTTTGCCTGACGGCCTTTTTCAAGATAGGGCTGCAGGAGATATGTGTTGCCGATAATTACCAGGCAGACCACAACGACGACCGTGGATACGAGAAACAGAACCTTGCGGAAAATTTCAAAAACGCTGTCGTTTTTGGTCGGCAGCAGAAAATGCCGCTTGTTTGTTTTCGGCGGCTGTGCCGGTGAACGGCGGCGTTCGCCCTGTGCGGCGGGATGCTGCTGCCGGTTCTGCGGTGCGGCAGACCTTGGCTGGCGCGGCTGTACCGGGGTATTCTGCGCACGGCGGGCAGGCTGTCGCGCGGCAGCGGAACGCACAGTGTCGGCCGAAAAGACGCGCGTAGAACCGGCCGATTCGGAAGCGGCTTCCTCGACCGCTTCGCCCAGTCCCATGTCGCTGCCGTCAATACGGTCAAGCGACAGGCGGAATGTGTCGCCGTCCTGCGGTTCCTGTGCGCGGGCAATGGCCGCTTCCTCGGCCTCCATCGCCTGCTGCACGGAGTCGGAAAACTTTTTGTGCGAGCGCGTGTTGACAGCGGTATGATCGGAATAGGAGAAAATGTCCTCCATTTCCGGCTCTTCGGGCTTGTCCGGCTCCGGCTCCGGCTCTGCTTGCACTGCCTGCGGCTGCGCGGCAGGCTGCTCCGCTGTCGGATCGTCCGGATCAATGCTTTGGAACGAGCGCAGGAGCGTATCGAAATCCGTGTTCAGATCCTTGAAGGAATCCGTATACAGCTGCTCCAAAAAATCGTCCGCGCTGTTTCCGGAAAGATCGTCCAGAAAAGAATTGATATCCTCGTCATATGTACCGCTCTTTTTAGCGGAATCAGGGCCGGTTTCTTCGCGGCCGATCGGGTTTTTGTCCGTATTGCTCAACGGAAGTCCTCCCTTCTCAATTGCCCATGGGAACCCACTTCGGGCTGTCTTTGTATGGATTGGTTTGTCCGACGGCGGTGTACCACGCCTGCGGACGGCGATAATCCGGATGATCCGTTACAAGCGACGCGTCGATCGTTTCTTCCTCGCCGTCGCGCAGCATCCGCGCCACGACCACAAGACGCGTGGTCATACGGCGCGAGCCGGTGTTGAACATATAGGAGCAGGTGCTCAGTGTCAGAATCTTGTCGGTGGGCTGCACATCCACGCCTGTGTCATACAGCACGCGCTCTTTGACGCCTGCAAGATACCCCTGCATATCTGTTGTGCTCATAGTCGGGAAGATGTAATCAAACACGTATCCGTTGTCGTCTTGCGGTTCGACCGTAGTGGCGAACACACCGAATATCTTCCACTTATAATGGTTATACAGTGTGCTGTACTCCACAATGGGGTTCTGTTTGAAAAATTCCGGGTCGGTGTATTTTTCGAGATCGTAGAAGACCTGCTGCCCGTCCTCTGTGGTATGACCGTAAAGGATCGTGTTGGTGGACAGCGTATATTTGCCGCAGCGATAATCCAGAAATACATTGCCGTATTTGGTGAATTCGCCGTAGAAGTCATTTTTAAGGTATTTGTATTTGCCGCTCAGGCCGTCGTCTTCGTCATTCTGAACGACCACGGTGTCGATCGAAGTGCCGGGCACCTGCAGGTAACCGATCGTATCCTGATTGGCAGCATACAGCGGTTTGTATTGATCGAGCATATCCTGCAGATATTCAACGCCGCCGTCGCGAATCACCAGACCCTCCATCAGATCGCGCCCCTGCGTCTGATAGTCCGACATGGGCACGGTTGCCGCTGTGCTTCCGGTCACATCCTCCATCACAGACGCCGTGCGATCTTCTGACAGAATATTGCGCACTGAAAAGCCGATCCCTACCAGAAAGACCACAAGGGCAACTGCCGAAATTACGAGCATAGGCGTGTTTAATCCGCCTTTTTTCTTTTTCTTTGCCATATCATTTATCCTCTCCGATATTTTGTATACGCCGCCAGGCGAGATACAGCGCTCTGGAGGCTGTTACATTGCGGTTATACTCCCGGTCGTCCCGGCCGGTCTCAAAGCGGGTGACTTCAACGCCGCGGCGATCTGCTACGCCGATGTAGGACAGTCCGGCAGGTTTTTGCTCTGTGCCGCCGGGGCCTGCCACGCCGGTCACGGCCACGGCAATATCTGCACCGCTGCGCTCGAGCGCGCCTGCCGCCATCTCCCGCGCCGTTTCAGCGCTGACAGCTCCGTACGTTTTGAGCGTTTGCGCCTGCACGCCCAGCAAATTTTGCTTGACGGTGTTGGCGTATGTTACAACGCCCCAATCGAACACAGCGGACGCGCCGGGAACCTGTGCAATGCGCCCGGCAATATATCCGGCCGTGCAGGACTCCGCCGTGGCGATGTGCAGTTTCTTTTCAGCCAGCGCGTATACAACGGCCTGCTGGATACTGTCGGTATCTATGCCGTAAATGTACGGCTGCAGGCGATTGCGGATCTCGGCGAGTACGGGCTGCATGAGCGCCTGCGCATCTGCATCCGTCTGCGCACGCGCCGTGACGCGCAGCAGCGCTTCGCCCATTTTGGCATAAGGCGCAACAGTGGGATTGCTCCCCTCGAGCAGATCGGAAACCTGCTCGGCCAGTGCGCTTTCGCCGATGCCCATGGTACGCACTGTGTGCGACGCGATCACGCCCATATCTTTTGCCGCAAGAAACGGCAGCACGGATTCGCGGAACATGGCTTGCATTTCGTGCGGCGGCCCGGGCAGAAGAATCAAGCACTTGCCGTCCCGCTCCATGGCCATGCCGGGCGCGGTACCGTGCGCATTGTAAAACACCGTGCCGCCGTCGGGAACATCTGCCTGCTTCAGGTTGGACGCAGGCATTTCGCTGCCCCGGCGCGCAAAGAAATCGCGGATCTGCGCCAGCGCGCGGTCGTCGCGCACAAGGGAAAAGCCCATCTGCGCGGCGCACACTTCTTTTGTCAGATCATCCGCCGTGGGGCCAAGCCCGCCCGTCAGAATCACAAAATCGCTGCGCCGGAGCGCACGGCGGACTTCTTCGCCAAGCCGCTGCGCATTGTCGCCCACTGTGCCGCGGTACAGCACCGGAATTCCCAATGCCGCCAGTTCCCGGGAAAGGAACGGCGCATTGGTGTCCACGATCTCGCCCAGCAGCAGTTCCGTGCCCACGGAAAGGATCTCACACGATCGCATAGCCTTGTCCTTTTCTTTATCTTGAAATTATAAGAGAGTTGCGTGTGCCGCCGTGCATGCGGCGTTGTCTTAGGGAAGCGCTGATTAAATCGGGGTGTACGAGGGGACGAGAGATTTTTTCG
>CAMOCU010000048.1 GCA_946610835.1 uncultured Clostridia bacterium
GCCGCTCGATGCAAAAAGAATCAAACAGCTTTTCGATGATGTCGGCGCGTGTGGCCGGCGTTCCGAGTCCGCTCGTTTGCGCAAGCACGCTGCGCAGCGCGCTGTCCTGCACCTGCCCGGTGGGATTTTCCATCGCGGTCAGCAGCGTCGCTTCGGTATAGCGCGCCGGGGGTTTCGTCATGCCCTCGCGCAGGCGCACCTTGCCCAGCGGCAGACGCATTCCCTGACTCATCGGCGGCAGCTCCTGGCGGCGCTCCTCTTCGTCCTCCTCGTCGTCGTCCTGCGGCAAGCGATCATACATCGCGCGCCATCCGGCGCTGCGCGTTGTGGTTCCCTGCGCGTGAAAGATCTGCTTTTCCGCTCGCAGCGTGACCTTGACCTCCTCGTACTCGTACGCCTCGCTCAGCACGGCCAGAAAACGCCGCACCACAAGGTCGTAAATGTTCCGCTCCTCGTGCGTGAGCGCAGACAGATTGACGTACTGCTCGGTGGGAATGATTGCATGGTGGTCGGTTACTTTCTGGTCGTTGACAATATATTTGGTCGACAGCGGGCGGCGCAACAGCTGCTGCGCGGACGTTTTGTACGGGCCGACGGAAATCGCCCGCAGCCGTTCCGGCAGCGTTGCCGCCACATCCTTGGTGATGTATCTGGAATCCGTGCGCGGATAGGTCAGCAGTTTATGCGTTTCGTACAGGCTCTGCATGAGCGAAAGCGTCTGCTTGGCCGAGTAGGCAAACTTGCGGTTGGCGTCGCGCTGCAGTTCAGTCAGATCGTATGCCGCAGGCGGCGCTTTGTGCTTGTAATTGCGCTGTACCGACAGCACGGACGCTTCGCGTGCACGCTGTACAGCGTCGAGCACAGCCTGCGCCTTCTCCTTGTCCGCGATGCGGGGATTGTTTTTATTATCCCGCCAGACGGCGCTGAATCGGCCGAAATCCGCCCAGACCGTGTAATACTTTTTCGGCACAAAGCGCGCGATCTCCTCCTCGCGCTGCACGATCAGCGCCAGCGTGGGCGTTTGCACCCGCCCGGCAGCAAGCTGCGCGTTATGCTTGCACGTGAGCGCGCGTGTCACATTCAGCCCCACAAGCCAGTCTGCCTCGCTGCGCGCGCGGGCGGAACGGAAAAGATTGTCGTACGCCGACGCATCCTGAAGCCGCTCGAAGCCCTGCCGGATGGACGCGTCCGTTTGGGAAGAGATCCACAGCCGTTTCGTCACGCCCTTCCAGCCCGCCTTCATCAGGATCCAGCGCGCCACCAGTTCCCCTTCGCGGCCGGCATCCGTGGCGATTACCAGTTCGGACACGTCCGGGCGGCGCAGCAGCGCGGATACAGCTTTGAATTGGCCGGACGTCTGTTTGATCACGGTCAGCTGCATTTTGGGCGGCAGCATCGGCAAATCTTCCAGCCGCCATGTCTGATATTTTTTGTCGTATGTCTCCGGGTCGGCCAACGTCACGAGATGACCGAGCGCCCATGTAACGATGTATTTCGGCCCCAGAATGCAGCCGTTACCGTTTTGCCGGCAGCCGAGCACACGTGCAATGTCCCGCGCGACAGAAGGCTTTTCTGCCAGCACAAGCGTTTTTCCCATCTTTTACACCTCCTGCACACTGAGTATTGTCGGGAAGCGCAAAGCCACTGTCAGTGTATCCCGACCATATTTATAGTATACATCGCCGCCCTGCAGTTCGGCGTAAACTTTGGCAAAGGGCAGACCGAGCCCGGAATCGGCGCTCTCGTCGTCCTCCTCGGGCGGCTGCACTGTTCCGCGAAACAGCACAAGCACATGCTCGCCGGTCTGCTTGGCGGAAAAAAACGCGCGTGTTCCGGGAACGCCGTCGCCCACAATGGCGGACAGAATGCCGTCGAAAATATTCCACATGAATTCGCCGTCCGCGCGGATCATCAGCGGCAGCGGCGGCACCTCGATTTGCGGCTGGATCTGCTTGTCCTCGAACTGTTCGTAATACTCTCCCACAGCCTGATGCAGCATTTCCACCGCATCTGTGGGCACGGGATCGGTTTTGATCACACCGGTTGAAGCGCGTGAAACACGGATCAGATCTTCGATCGTCTTTTTGAGATCCTGGGAAAGGTCGCCGATGCGCCGCACGCTCTCCTGCTGCGCTTGCGCGGACAGTCCGCCCGATTCAAGCAAACGCACATTTTCCGACACGGCACGCAGCGGCCCGCGCAGCCCGCGGGAAACATTGTTGATCAGACGGATGCTGAAGCTTTCGTTGATGAAGCGCTGCTCCATCTGGGCGTTGGCATTGCGGCTGAGAATGTTGATGTTTTCGGCATGGACACGCGACTGATCCTGCAGCGCCTGCACAGAGATAGAACCTTTTTTGTCACGCGCGATGCGATGCGTGCGGTGCGTCAGGTAAGCCATGCCGCGCCCGACAATGTAGATATACAGCACCTCGACGAGCACAAACGTGAGATCCAGCAGGATATATCCCCACGGCAGCAGCCAGTGTTCGAGCCGAATCTGCCGGAACAGCACAAAAAAGCCGATCAGCAACGCGAATTCAAGCAGCGTAACCGCCCAAAGCAGCGCGCGCGTGCGCTGCTCCATGTTGCCCATAACAAACAACCGATACAGCATTGTCTGCCGCCACCAGTCAGGCGTTTTCAGCCGCAGGGTCGTCGTTGTCAAAAACAGATACAGGATATATGCCGACACAAACAGCGACGCGAACAAAAGCGCAAACTGCGTCCATTCGACAGAACCGTAAAGATACGCCGCGGACGACTGCGCCGCACGCGTCTGCATGGCCGGCAGCAGACGGGAAAGATCCGTCAGGTACCGGAACCGCTCGCCGACCCACGAAATATCCATCAGCAAAAACAGCACACAGAACGCGCCGAACATATACATCGGCACCTGGTCGATCGGGCGGGAAAGAATCTGCCCGTGCGCATCCTGCCGCCCCATCGGCAGGCAGACGCCCACGGTCAGCACCGCTTCCAGCACCAGCGCAGCCAAAAACAGCAGCGGCGCCCAATACCGCAGCGCACGCAGCGACGCAAACACACGCGCCGCGTAACGGTATACGTCGTTCGGCTTGCCGGGCTGTTCGATGTGGTTGTCCAGAAATCCGATCACCTGCCGGCCGGCGTCATAGGTGAATGTGTGGATGTATGTATTGCCGTCCTTCCATGTCCCCGGCCATTTTTTCGGGTCTTCGCCTACCGTGGCCAGAAAGCGAAAATTTGTCTGCGCAGGGTCAAGCTGCGGCGGCAACTGCTGTCCTTCATGCGGAAGGAATGCAAATTCCGCGGCAGTACGGCAGTCTTTTTCGATCAATTTTGTATAAACGCTGCTAACCATCGGCGGATTGTTGGCGTTGTAATACCCGTGCTGGTACAAAAAGATGAGCAAAAGAAGCAGGCCGAACAGCAGCGTGGTCTGGAACACAAACAGCACGCAAAGAATTCCGCGGCGTTTGGCGGACGCCGGCGCAGCAGCGGTTTGAGATCTTGCAGCCATGGGGCGCCTCCTTTCCTTTTTGTACGCTATGGTTTCAGATTTTGTGCAGTGTGATCTGTGCCGTAAACAATTCCTTGTCGGTCTGCAGCGACAGACTGCCGTCCTGCAGATCCATCAGCGACCGGGCAATCGACAGCCCCAGTCCGCTCCCTTCGGTATGGCGGGAAACATCGCCGCGTACAAACCGCTCCATCAGTGCATCGGCGCTTTCGGCGGAAAGCGCTGTGGCGGATACATTGTGAAAAACAGCCACTGCCGTTTGCCGGCGATCCACGACAGCAATTTTGACCAGCGTGTTTTCCGCGGCGTATTTACAGATATTGTTCATCAGATTGTCCACCACGCGCCACAGCAGACGCGCGTCGGCATGGACGTACACCGGCTCCTGCGGCAGATAAAACCGCATGGTGATCCCGCGCTTGCCCAGCCGTTCTTCAAACCCGAGCGCAGCCTGACGGATCACAGTGCACAGATCGATCGACGTCATTTCAACGCGGATGTTGCCGGATGCGGCGTCAGACACTTCCGTCAAGTCCTCCACCAGCTTTGTCAAGCGGTCGGAATGCCGCCCCAGAACATCGAGATAATGCCGCTTGTCCGCCTCCGGCAGACGCGGATCGCCCAGCAGCTGGGCGTAATTGATGATCGACGTGAGCGGGGTTTTGATGTCGTGGGAAAGATTGGTGATCAGCTCAGCCTTGAATTTGCTGCTTTGCACGTACTCGTCGGCCGTATCGCGAATGCGCCGGGCAATGGAATCCACATCCTGCTGATGTTGGGCAAAACTGCGGTACATGCCGCGTCCGTTGTCCTGCTGTATCCCTTTCAGGTCGCCGCCGACATAACGCGCGGTCGTGTCCATCACGCGGCGCATCTCGCGCACGCAGCGCAGCAGCACGGGCACTGTTACTGCCTTTTCCAGCACCAAAAAGGCCATCAGCAGCAAAAAGCGGAGCGTACTGTTCTGCGCGTCTGCCAGCGTATCGCCGGACAAAAACACAGACAACGAAAGAATCTTGACGCCTTGGATAAACAGCAGATAGTAAATCGTTCGGTGAACAAACGGTACTTTTTCGTACCGGAAATAAGCGAATGCATACCGCAAACCGCCGCGGCGCAGGCTGAACACAAGAAGCAGCAGTGCGATCAGTCCCAGCAGGAAAAGAATCGTCTGCGTGATCGGTTTCCACACAAGCACGATCACATCGGCAAACGCGCCGTAACCGTGTGTGAACATTCCCCGGATGGTTACCGGATCCCCGGTACTCAAATGCCCGGGCCACAGCCACCAGAGCAAAAATACAATCAGCGGCAGCACGCACACGATATACAGATCCGCCGGGAGCTGGTCGATCAGCCGCCGGGCGTTGCGTGTACGCCTTCCCTCACGCAGAACACTCCACAGCGCAAGGAACACGCACAGCACTGTCAAAAACGCCAGCAGGAAGAATTCCACGCGCAGAACGCTGGCTCCGCTTTCGCCCTGTGCGATGGCGTCGAGCGACTGAATGCGCACAAATTCATCACCGCCCAAAAGATCATACCGCGCGGTGCGCAGCACGCAGCACTCCATGCTCAAAGAAGGATCGACCTGCCGCAGCGCCGTGTTGACCGCGTCCTGCAGCGACTTGTACGCCTCGCGCTTGAGCGGGAACTGCTGCTGTGCGAACACGCTGACGTCATCCGGATCCTGTGTGATCGGATCCTGCCAGTTATTCCACACGACAATGCCGTCCGCCTTCAAAGCGACGCGAACGGAGGATTCTTTTTCAAATCCGTTGGCGTTGAACCCGGCAAGATCTGTGTGCAGCTGCTGTATGGTATCGCTTTGTGCGGCGGCAGATTCGTCTTTGCCGCGCAAAAGCGGCAGCGCAGGCGCGTTTTCGTCCGCCGCGGGCTTTTGCGTCAGGCAGTCCTGCAGCGCGCGCACAAACGGCAGCATATCATTTTCACCGATTTGCAAGGTTGAATCCGCGGAACCGTCCGGCAGTGTACCGCCCAGAAAATCGTAACGCAGGCGCTGGAGAATAATGGTTTGCGCCATGCCGTGCTTATGAAAACCAAGCAGCGCGTCCGATGCGCAGGCGCCGAAAAAGAAAAGGACAGCCAGAATCACCCAGCCCCAACGGACTGCGCTTTTTTCTGCTGTCTTTTTCATGCGTTTTACCTCTCTTCCATCCAGTAACCCTGCCCGAATTTGACCCGGATGTACTCCGGATGCGCAGGATCAATTTCGATTTTTTCCCGCAAATGCCGGATATGCACGGCGATGGTATTTTCCGCACCGTACGGTTCTTCATTTTTAACCGCGCGGAAAATATGGACGAGTGAAAAAACCTGACCCGGATGCGTCATAAACAGGTGCAGAATGCCGTATTCCAGCGGCGTCAGATGCACCTCGCGTCCGTCGACGCTTACGCTGCGCGAACGTGTATTCATCTCCAGCCCGCCGTTGCGCAAAACATCCTTTGCCGTGGTCTTTTTGACCGAATCCGGCGACGGCAGCAGCCGCTCAATCCGCGCCTGCAGCACCATGAAGTTGTACGGCTTGGTCACATAATCGTTTGCGCCGCTGCGCAGACCCTGCAGCTCGTCGAGATCCTCGCTTTTGGCTGTGAGCATGATAACCGGAAGATCGCTTCCGGACGCGCGCAGGTGCTTGACTGCCGTGATGCCGTCCATTACCGGCATCATCACGTCGATCACCATCAGATCAACCGCGTTTTTCTGAATGATTTCCAGCGCCTGAGCGCCGTTTCCGGCGGTCAGGATCTCGTACCCCTCGAGCTCCAGATACCGCCGCAAACTGTCCAGAATGTCGGCCTCGTCGTCGCAAAGCAGCAAAGTGAATGGTTTGTCCATAGGTTTTCTCCTCCAATTCGTCTATTGAAATCATCCCAAAGCCTTAAGGCAATACCGTACAATTGAGGTGTACGGATTGCGAAGTAAGATTTTTGTGCAGCATGACGGAAACAGATTCAAGCAAGGCGTACGCCGCAATTGGTGCGGTGTTGCCTTAATACCAGATCCAGCCGAAAAGAACGATCAGGATCAGCCATTGCCACCACGCCAGACGCACCTGCATGGAGAAATCGGCAGATACCCCTTCTGCCGATACGCGGAACATCTGTGTCCCGCGGCGGATCCTTCCGGTTGAAAGCGTCTGCACGGAAAGTGCGGACGGATCATCGATCGTCCTGACCGTGCCGTTGTTGTATCGGATCTGCACGCGCAGACCGGAAAAGTCCGGTGCGCGGCGATAGAGGAACGTGTCGTTTTTCGGCGCGGAGAGAATCATCATTTCCACCGCGCGCACTGCCTGCACCGTGACCTGAAACGTTTCCGCAAGCCCCTTGGCGGAAACGGTCACGGTTTGCGTGCCGGCCTTGGAAAGCGT
>CAMOCU010000049.1 GCA_946610835.1 uncultured Clostridia bacterium
GAGATTTTTGTGCAGCATGACGGAAACAGATTCAAACAAGGCGTGCGCCACGATTGGTGCGGTGTTGCCGTAATATGTTTGCTTTGCCCGGCAGGCATTGTGAAAAGCAACGAATATAAAAACAAGCAGCCCTGCTTTTTCAGAAACACAAATCTTTCCGAATCTTTCCAAAAGGTCCGTTCGTGTTTCCGCAAGCAGGGCTGCTTGCCGTTTTTGCTCAGCCAAAGAAACCGGCCACAAATTCAATGATTGTGGAAATCGCGCCGTACAGTGTCTCGCGTGCGCCGCTGAATGCAGAGATTGTGCCCGCGATGCCGCCGAATACGCCCAGCAGACCGAGGATCGTGTCGATGATGCCCATGCTTTTGTCTCCTTTCCGTAAGAATCCGGGATACGGCAGCACATGGAGGTAAAAGGCTGTCGATTTTTTCCCTTCATTTAGTTAGCGGCTGCTAACCTGTATAAGTATATCATCGTTTCTTCCCAATGCCAATGCTTTTGCGGAATAATCAGAGAAAAAGACAAAATTATTTCAAAAATGCGTACTTGTATTTTTATAGAGAATCCAGTATAATAAAAGTGGTTTGGAGCAAGGTGCGCCTCTCGGTTTGTGCACTTTTTCTTGAGGAGGTCAAAAAATGTCTGGACTTTTATCCGTCGTGATCCCGTCCTACAACGAGGAAGCAATGATCGAAAAGGCCGCCTATGCAATCGGATGGGTATTGCAGAGCAGCGGTATCCCGTACGAACTGATCTTCATCAACGATGGTTCGACCGACAGCACATGGGATCGTATCTGCGCCGTAAGCGCAACGGATCCTACCGTGCGCGGCGTTTGCTTTTCCCGCAACTTCGGCAAAGAATCAGCTATCGCAGCGGGGCTTGCAGCCGCGGCCGGGGATTGTGTCGCGGTGATCGACTGCGATCTGCAGCATCCTCCGGAAAAGCTGGCAGAAATGTATGCGCTCTGGCAGCAGGGATATGAAGTGATCGAGGGTCAAAAGAGCAGCCGCGGCCGGGAAAGCGGCGCACACGCCTTTGCTGCGCGCAGTTTTTATGCGCTCATCAGCAAAGCTGTCGGCATAGACATGGCAAACGCATCGGATTTTAAACTACTCGACCGCAAGGCCGTGGACGAACTGATCCGTATGCCCGAACGCGGCGCGTTTTTTCGTGCGCTCTCCTCGTGGATCGGCTTCCGGACAGCAACTGTATATTTCGATGTTCAGGCACGTCAGGCAGGCGAATCCAAATGGTCGACCCGTGCGCTGATCCGGTACGCGCTGCACGATATCAGCTCTTTTTCCAATGCACCGATGCAGTTCGTGACAATCCTCTGCGCGCTTTGTCTTACGGCATGCGGTATCTGGGCGCTGATTTGCCTGATCTGTTGGATTGCAGGCGCATACGTTTCCGCCGCAACGGGTCTCGCACTGCTGATGCTTCTGATCGGCGGCGGCATACTGATCGGGCTGGGTGTGCTCGGCTTTTATCTCGGCAGAATCTATGACGAAATCAAAGCAAGGCCGCGATACATTGTATCCCGAACCTGCGGGGATACGCCAAACAAATAAACACAACCACGCAGTCGATTTGCCGGCTGCGTTTTCTTTTTGCATTTATTACAAATCCGCAGGCATTTTTGACATTCATCCCCTTTTTCTGTTTGGATGCCGTATACTGTGCGTGTCAAGAGGAAAAAGCAAACAGAGAGAGGAAAAGGGTATGAGTTATTTCAAAGATCGTTACACAAAAGAGCGGCGCAATCTTTTTTGGACACTTCTTTTGGTTTTGCTGACCGCAGCAGCGGCGCTGATCGGATTTTCCGACGTGATCGTCAGCACCACCTATGCCGACGCCTCTGCTGCCGCGCTGCGTGCCGAAACCGCAACAACACAAACCGCTAAGCCGTCTGTTGCGCAGGGGACAGCGCCCGTCACACAGCCCGCAGTCTGCAGCGAGGATGATCTGCACACCTTTCAGGACAAATTGACCGAATCTTTTCTGCGCGCCTGGCCGGGCACGGCCGATCTGTCGGCCGCTTCTTTTAACACACTGTATGTCGATGCAGACAGCGACGGCGTGCGCGAGGCGCTGCTGGTACTGCACAGCGGAATGGATGCACAAGGCGATCCTGCCATACTGATGCTGCTTGACCGGGAAGCGGATACATTACGCGCAGTGTACACATCCGGCATTCTCTCCACTGCACGCGGCTGCGAGGCGCTTACAGTACGGCAGCACGTGGACGGAACGGTCTGGTTTTTCCTGCGCACGCAGGATGCAGGCGAATCATACGCATGCAGTCTGTATCGCTATAACGGCCGGGAGATGGTTTGCATCCGCAGCGCATTGATCGTTTCAAACGGCAAGGACACGCATTCTTTCCATATCCCGACAGACGGAACCGACCTGCTCGCTGCCGCAAAATGGGATCTTTCCTCCATGCCGGACATGGGCGCGCAGGGCTGCCTGGAACTTTGGATGAGCGGTCTGACCGGCGGCTCACTCATTTATGAATCTGCGGACAGCATTTCCGCGCTCGAAACTTTGCTCGATTTATTCGCATAATTCCACAGAAAAAAACGCGCCCGAACACACTTCTCCGCTGTGTCCGGGCGCGTTTCCTTATTTCTTTAATGATATACAACCGTATGGGTTACAATGTGCGTCAGGCTGTTGAAAAACATGGCAGGAATTGCCACGATGGAACCGATACTTGCCACCCCCATAAAACCCATGCCGGGAATCAGCGCGAGCAACGAAAGTCCAAGCGCCATAAACGGAAGCGCCAGCATACTCAACCCATTTCTGCCTACATCCAGCAGATAAGCCGCCGCGCGGCTTTGTGTGCGCACGGTGTAGGAATCCGATACCAGCGCATTCAGTGAACCTACCACAGTCGTTTCGCCACGTCCGGGCACAAACTGCGCTTCAATCTGTGTATCCCCTGCGCGCAGGGTCGTGTTTTGCCGCCAGATTTCCGCATACACACTGTCGCAGTCAATCTCCGTGCGCACCGTTGCGCCGCGCAGCACCCGGTCTGACGAAAGCGTTGCCTCGTCACAAATTCCCTGCACATCGTAATGAACCGGAGTACACAGATTCAGCGGCAGGGACACCGCCTCGCTTTGTACACCTGCGGCATCTGTGAACGCGCCTGGCGCCACATCAGCCGTAATATTACTGCAATCTGACCAATCCCGGGCACGGATCTGCACAAAAAGCTGCGGATACGATTTGCCGTCCGCCGTGTAAACTGCCGCTTCTACCTGCCCGAGCATGTGCTGCGCGTCGGACGTACCCTTGAGCGTGACAGCGCTCTGCGCAACAGTTGCGGCTGTTGTCCAGCGGCTGTCTAATGTCAGCACCGCGACATAACACATCGCGTCGCTGTTATACAGGTACTCGCCCTGTACAGCGGCCGGCTCCTCTGCATACGCCGCAACGGCAAAGCTGACGCACAAAATCGCCGTAAGCAACACGCAGAGCATACGTTTGAGTGTGTGAGTACGTTTCATCTTTTTTCTCCTTTTCACTTAATTTTCAAAAAAGAAACCGTTAGGGAAGCGCTGCATTCATTGTGCACATGAATGTATTCAGTACTTCCTTAGGTTCCTGATTTGCTTTTTTGCGGCAGATTCAGCAGTAGAATCGCTGCAAGAATGGCTGCCATACCGATCAGCTTGAGTGCGCCGCGGCTTTCGTGAAAAACGAACATACCAACAAGACTGCCCACCATCGGCTCCACAGCCACAAGAATCGCTGCCTTACCGGATTCCATACGCTGCAGCCCCCATGTATAGAAAAAGTAGGGAAGCACCGTGCAGCAAATCCCGATCCCAAGGCCAAGCAGGAGCGTGCGCGGATTGTCCAAAAGCAATCGGGCCGTCTCTGCAGGGCGAGAAAACGGCAGCGTTCCCAACAGTCCGAACACAAATGTATATGCGGTCACGCTGACCGTATCATACCTGCGCAGCGCAACGCGGCCGAAAATCGTATATAAGCCATAAAACAGTCCCGCACCGATCCCCGTCAGGACTGCAGCAGCAGGCAGCCGAACGCCGCTGCCGATACCTGCCACGCAAACGCAGCCGCCAAAGGTCAGCGACAGCGCGATCAACTTGCGCAATGTAATCTTTTCATGAAACAACAGCGCAGACAGCAGCAGAATGAAAACAGGCGATGTGTACAGCAGCACCACCGCAACGGAAGCTTCGCTGTGGATGATGGTATAAAAGTAGCAGAAGTTGAACAATGCCACGCTCAGCACGCCTGTGCCGAAAAACATCCACAGATCTCCCGGCCGGACACGCAGCTTTTGCGGGCAGCGTATCGCTGTTACGCAGATAAAAACAGGCGCCGCCACTGCCATACGAAGCGCAGCAATCTGCATGCTGTCGAATCCTGCCGCCGAAAGCGGCCGGATAAACAGACTGATCATTCCCCACAGTATGCCGGCAAGGATCACGGCCATCGGCGCGCTATGTCTTTGTACATTCATGTTTTACACAACAATCCCCCCGCGGCAAAGCGCAGGGGGAAACAAACCTTTCTGAAAGCGGTTACTGATTATTCTTGTTTTTGGTGATGTTTTTCAGATACACATAAAAATCATCATCGTCAATGCCGGACGAAGGCGCGGCAGGCGCAGCGGCGGGCGCACTCTTGCGAACCTGGGGCGGTTCCACCGGCGCGGCCGGCTTCTCCGCTTTGCGGAAAGAGGGCGGATCCATATTAAACACCGGCGCAGCAGGCGCGGGTTCTGCCACAGGCGCTGCCTTCGGTGCAGGCGTTGAGATCGGCGTCTGGCCGGCGGAAGCCTGCTGAATCGAATTCATAAAGCTTTCCACAGCCGCGGATGCGCCTGCACGGTCGGACGCAAATCCGGTCGCCACAACCGTGATGATCATCTCGTCGTCCAGATCGGGATCGAACGCCACGCCCCAGATGATGTTTGCATCCGGATGCGCCTGCGCAGTGATCGTGCTGGCAGCGTCCTCGACGTCCTCCAGGTCGATGTCTTCGGAAGATGTGATGCTGATGATAACACCCTTGGCGCCTGCGATGGAGGTTTCCAGCAGCGGGCTGGAGGCCGCTGCGGTCGCCGCCTGTTCGGCCTTGTCCTTGCCCGTGGCGCTGCCGACGCCCATGGGGGCATAACCGGCGTCCTTCATCACGCTGGTCACATCAGCAAAGTCAAGGTTGATGAAACCGGGAACCTTAATCAGTTCAGAAATACTCTTGACGCCATGCAGCAGCACTTCGTCCGCCATGGAAAAAGCCTGTGCAAGACTCATGCGCTGCTCGGTGATGTAGCGCAGACGATCATTGGGAATCACGATAAGGCTGTCGACATGCTCCGCGAGCTTTGTGATGCCGTTTTGCGCCTGATTCATGCGCATTTTTCCTTCAAATTTAAAGGGCTTGGTCACAACGCCGATCGTCAGAATGCCCATTTCTTTTGCTGTCTGGGCAATAATCGGCGCGGCGCCTGTGCCGGTACCGCCGCCCATGCCGGCGGTGATGAATACCATATCTGTACCCTTGAGCGCATCCGCGATCAGCTCCTTGCTCTCCTCGGCAGCCTTTGCACCCACCTCGGGCTTGCCGCCGGCGCCCTGGCCGCGGGTCGCCTTTTCGCCGATCTGGATCTTGTGCGTCGCTCTGGAATGGGTCAGGATCTGCTTGTCCGTATTGACCGCGATAAACTCCGCGCCCTGCAGTCCGGCGTCCACCATGCGGTTGACTGCGTTTCCGCCGCCGCCGCCAACGCCGATTACTTTTATCTGAACAGTGCTTTCAAATTCGTTTTCCATCTCAAATGCCATATCTGTTCCTCCCTTATTATTATGCACACCGTATCCAATTTAAATATACAATGCAAGCATACCACACTTTTCTTAAAAATACAAGAAAAATTTATAAATTTTTTGTTACGTATCGGACGATTCCTGCGTTTCTGTTGTGCTCTCCGGTTCGGTCGAAGCTTCGACAATGGCGGGATCAAACGTGTCGCGAGAATAGGCGTAACGCACAGTCGTCAGGTCAATCGCGCCGGTACGGGTGCTCGATGTGTCGCTTTCTTCAGCAATCACTTTGGCCGCTGTACGCAGCTTATCCTCAAGTGAGGAATCATTGCCCAGATGCAGAGTCAGACGGTTTTGATACATGAGCGTGATCGCGCGCACGTCGCGGATGTCGATCAGTGTGATGTCGTTGAGCTTGGCTGCTTCGACGGCAGTATTCACCTTTTTATACAGCGCCATCATTTCTGCAGCGGCTTTGGTTTTATCGTCCGCTTTTTTGCTGTTGGCGGAAACGCCGATATACTGCCCGAGATTGAGTTCAAACTCCGTCCCGCACCGAAGCACAGGAATATCCTCCGGCGCCGTTTCGGTACTTTCAAGCATTTTGCCGTCGCGGTCAATGAGCAGATAGCCTGTCCCGTAATCCATAGCCGCGGCTGCTTTGGTGGGCGTGACTGTAACCTGCAGCGACGCCGGGAAATTGCGCTCGACCTGCGCCCGGCCGATATACGGAAGGCGCTGCTCGATATTCTTCTGCACCTTTTCCAAATCGCAGCTGAAAAGATTCTGTGTGCCGTATACAATACCGCTCTGCGCGACAATCTGCTCGGCGGTATAGTTCGCATCCTCGGGATTTGTGATGTCAATGTGCTGGATTTTGAACAGCACTGTACGTGACAAAATCAAAAACACGATCAGCACGGCAAGAACGCCAAGAACAATTCGCGCCGCTTTCTGCCTGCGGCGGCGCTGGCGTATATAAGCCGCGCGTTCCGCACGCTGCGTTTTGGCGGCAGGACGAGGTCTGCGCACAGGGGCTTGTCCCGCACGGGGAGCGCTCCCCGCAGGTCTGCGC
>CAMOCU010000050.1 GCA_946610835.1 uncultured Clostridia bacterium
AAGCGGTAAGGCAGAGGTCTGCAAAACCTTTATTCCCCGGTTCGATTCCGGGTGGTGCCTCCAAAGAAATCCCGAAATTCGTTTCAAAACGGTTTCGGGATTTTTTTTACCCGAATGCGCCTGATCCAGAAGGGAAGCAGAAGCCAATGTGTGAAATATCTGACAACTTTTGCTGCGTTTTTTCGGAAGTTTTTATAAAAAGTGTTGAAATGCTCGAAAAAATGTGCTATAGTATATCTGTCTATAAATACCCCATTTCTTTGTAGAGGAGGATTTACCTTGACTGATGCAAAAACATTAGCCTACATCAACATGTTTGCGATTCTCGGTTCGCTGGAAAATCTTTGTGACCTGGATCCGCAGGCGCAGGACATCCTGGCGGGGACGAAGCCCGTCTCCATCGGGTTCGACGTAAAAGACGGCCCCCAGGCCACGCTGAGCTTTGAGGACGGCAAGTGCCTTCTGACAGAGGGCTGCGCGGATTGCGACATTCGTCTGCCGTTTTCCTCGCCCGAAAAGTTCAATGGCTTGATCGACGGTTCTGTCACGCCTGTGCCTACAAAGGGCTTTTCCAAGATCGGATTCCTGCTTAAAACGTTCGTGCCGCTGACCGACCGTCTGAACGAAGTGCTGCGTCCCGCACCCGATTCGCTTAAGGATCCCAAATTCTTCGAACTGAACACCCGCATGACTTTTTATGTTGTTACAGTGGCAATTGCGCAGCTGGGCAATCATGATCCGATCAGCACATTCAGTGCGTCCAATATTGACGACGGCGACATTCTTATGTCGATCAAGGGCGGCCCCAAAGCCATTATTCGTGCCAAGGATCATGTGCTTACCACGCTCAAAAATGAGGCAGGCAGTCCCAGAGCCGTTATGGAATTCGGCTCGATGCAGCTTGCCAATGATCTGTTTAACGACAAGGTCAATTCTCTCGCCTGCATCGGCGATGGCAGCATCACCATGAAGGGCATGATCTCCATGCTCGACAATATGAACAGAATTCTGGACAGAGTTGCTCTGTATCTGGCATAAGGAGGTTTTTACATGTCTTATCCTGAATATACGCACGAAAAAAGCCGTCAGCTCTTTGAGCGCGCCGTCAAGGTCATTCCCTCCGGCGTATACGGACATCTCGGCCCGGCGGAAGGTCTGTTTATTCCCGTAAGCAAGTGGCCGATGTTCTCTGAACGTGCAGAAGGCACTTATTTCTGGGACGTGGACGGCAACAAATACATTGACTATATGTGCGCTTACGGCCCCAATGTGATGGGATACAACGATCCCGACGTCGACGCCGCTGCGCTTGCACAGCTGAAAAAGGGCAACTGCACCACGTCTCCCGGCAGCATTATGGTGGACTGCGCGGAGCTGCTGGTGGATACGGTTGCCAGCGCGGATTGGGCATTCTTTGCTAAGAACGGCAACGACACCACACAGGTTGCTGCCATGACCGCCAGAGCCTACACGCACCGCAAAAAGATCATTTTCTTCCGCGGCTATTATCACGGCATTTCTCCCTGGCAGGCCAAAAAAGACTACAATGGTGTTCTGCCCGAGGAAGTCGCCAACAACATCATCGTTCCGTGGGACGACATCCCCGCACTTGAGAAAGTGCTTGAGGAAAACAAGGGTGAGGTTGCGGCCATTATCGCACAGCCTTATGACCACGGCAATTTCCACGACAACGTGCTGATGACCAGATCCTTCTGGCAGAAAGTGCGTAAAATCTGTGACGATCAGGATATTCAGCTGATTATCGACGACGTGCGCGCGGGCTTCCGTTTGGATATCGCCGGTTCCGATCATTACTTTGGCTTCAAGGCTGATATGATCTGCTTCTGCAAAGCACTCGCCAATGGATACAATATGTCCGCGCTTTGCGGACGCGAGCATCTGCGCAACACCATCAGCGGCATGAACGTGACGGGCAGCTACTGGATGTCTTCTGTTCCGTTTGCTGCGTGTATCGCCAACATCGAGAAGATGAAGAAGCTCAATACGCCGCAGCTGTTCGACACCATGGGTACTAAACTTATCAATGGCCTGAAAGTTGCAGCCAAGGAGAACGGTTTTGACCTTGTGGCGTCCGGTATGCCTGCGCTGTTCTATCTGCGCATTGCCAACGACGATTCGCTGATTCTGCATCAGGAGTGGATCGCCGAGTGCGTGTCCAGAGGCGTTTTCTTTGCCTCTCACCACAACCATTTCATCAATGCCGCGCTGACCGACGAAGACATCCAGAAGACCGTGGAGATCGCGGAGGATGCATTCAAGGCTGTGAAGGCAAACCATCCCGAACTTGCATAATAGGAGGAGCTGACAGCAATGGCACTGACAAAAAGCGAGTGGCTTGCACTCGAAAAGAAAGCGCACGAGCTGCGCAACCTTTGCCTGGACACAACGTTCTGGGCGGGCAGCGGTCATATCGGCGGCGGCATGAGCGCCATGGATATTTTTACCGTGCTTTATCACAAGTATCTGCACATTCGCAAGGATGAGCCGAATTGGCCGGACAGAGACCGTTTTATTCTGAGTAAAGGTCATGCGGGTATCGCATATGCCCCTGTACTCTGTGATTACGGCTTCAATGACAAAGAACAGCTCAAGACCTTTAACCATACAAACTCCAAAATGGGTATCCATTTGGATTCCAACAAGGTCGTCGGTGTGGATGCGTCGACCGGTTCTCTCGGCCATGGTTTGCCCATCGCGGCCGGCACTGCGCTTGCGGCGCGTGTGCTGGGTAAGGGATACAAAACTTACTGCCTGATGGGTGACGGCGAGCTGGACGAAGGTTCCAACTGGGAAGCCGCCATGACCATCAATCATTTCAACCTGACCAATGTGATTTCCATCGTCGACCGCAACCACAAGATGATCGACGGCGACACTGAGGACGTCATGAAGCTTGAGCCTTTGGCGGATAAATGGACGGCGTTCGGCTTTACGGTCAAGCGCGTGGACGGCCAAAATATCCGCGAGTTGTGCGAAGCGATTGATTTTGCGCTGACCTCGACCAATCCTGTGGTGGTTCTGGCGGATACCATCAAGGGCGCAGGCATCAAAATGATGGAAAACAATCACAAATGGCATTACGGCGCGATCGACGACAATCTCTACAAGCAGTGCAAAGCGGATCTTGAGGAGTATTACCAGAAGCGTGTCGAGCGCGTGGAAAGGGAGGCGAGATAAATGGCAGGCGGATTTGTTTATACTGCTGCGGAATCTACCGCGATGTCCACAGCGGAATATTACGGAAATACATTGGCGGAACTGGGCAGAGCGCATCCTGAAATCGTCGCGCTGACGGCGGATCTTGCGTCCTCTACAAAGATCGGTATTTTCCAAAAGGAGTTCCCGGATCGTTTCTTCAACGTCGGTATTGCGGAACAGAATATGTTCGGTATGGCGGCCGGTATGGCTAAGGCGGGCTGTGTGCCTTTCCTGTCCACTTTCTCCGTGTTTGCGTCCCTTCGCTGCGCGGATCAGCTGCACACCGACATCTGCTATCAGAATGTCAACGCCAAGATTATAGCGACCCATGCGGGTACATCGTTCGGTCAGGCCGGCTCCACCCATCACGCGATCGTGGATCTGGCTGTGACGCGTTCCATGCCCAACCTCGTCGTGATTTGTCCGGCAGACGGTCTGGAGACCGCCAATGCCGTTCGCGCAGCATATGCGCATAAAGGCCCCGTCTACATTCGTATCAACAGAGGTTTCGACCGTGTGCTGTATTCCGATCCGGATTATGGCTATGAAATCGGCAAGGCCGTGCAGCTGCACGACGGTTCCGATGTTACGGTTATCGCAACGGGCTCCTGCGCATTTCAGGCGCTGCAGGCTGCAATGTTCCTTGAGAACGTGCGCGGCATCAAGGTGCGCGTGCTGAATATGCACACCATCAAACCCATTGACAAGGAAGCTATTCTTAAGGCTGCACAGCAGACAGGCCGTATCATTACCGCAGAGGATCACAACATCATCGGCGGTCTCGGTTCGGCTGTGGCAGAAGTGCTTTCCGAAAGCGATATTCCTGTCCGCTTCAAGCGGCTGGGCATCCCGGACAAATTTGCGCCCATTGGTCTGCATGAAGATATTATGTCGATTCTGGGCATTGATTCCAACGGTATCATCAGCGCTGTCAACGACATTCTCGGCATTGCTCAGGATGACGACGACAACTGGGATGACGAGGTCTGATAGGAGGAGTGAGTGTTATGCATAAGAAGGAAGACGTATATTCCAGCATTATTTTCTTCAATGCGGTTCTTCCGCTGATCAAGGTCATTGCAAACGATGTGCCGGATCTTAAAAAGAAATTTAAGGGCATGAATGCAATCATTCAGGTCAGCGCGATCGACCCCGAATACAAGGGCGGCAAGAGAAGCACTTGCTTTTTGATCCGCAACGGCGAGTGGACTGTGAAGCTGGACACCAAGCACAACAGCCCCGATGTAGAGATCGGATTCAACTCTATTGAAGCCATGAACGGCTTTTTTAAGGGCAAGATGAACCTCAAAACCTTGCCGCGTAAAATCAAGGGCGTTGCCAAAATGGACGTGCTGACGTCCTTCCTTGCTGTTCTGTTGAAGATGTCCTCTCTGCTTTCCGCAACGGAACCGCCGAAGGATGTCAAGAGCAAGGAACTTATGGTCAAGTGCATGTTCTATCTGCTGTCTACCGGTATCAGTCAGCTGAACAAGGCAGGCCATACCGAAATCCATAACTGGGCGCTGAAGAGTCCTGACCGCGTGTATGCGTGGGCAGTGGATGGTTATCCGTCTGTTTCCGCACATATGCGAGTGTTTGAAGGCAAGACAAAGGCAGGCCGCGGCGATTACACCAAGGCAATGACGTTCTTTACCCTTCGTTTCAACAGCTTGGACAGTGCGCTCGGGATCCTGCTGGATACGGACGATATGCTGGAAGCGGTCAAAGCCGGCCGTTTGATTATGGACGGTGCGCCCGAGTTTGGCGCGCAGATCGGCGGCTTTATGCTTGAAGTCGGCGCTCTGGCAAAATAATTGTAAAGAATAATGCAGAGCTGCGCCTCGCGTGGCTCTGCCGATTTTGTGTATAGGAGAAAGAAAACCAATGAAACTCAATGAACTGGATCTCAATCCGGTTGCGAAAGTGCGCGAGAGTACCAACTTTACTGTCCGGGAGATCAAAAAGGTCTGTAAGAATATAGGCCCTCGCGCTCCCGGGTCTGAAAACGAGGCGAAGGCGCAGGAATACATCAAAGAAAATTGTGCAAAATTTGCAGACACTGTGGAGCAGGAGTCCTTTATGATTTCTCCCCGTGCGTTTATGGCGTGGCCGTGGTTATGCGCAACGATGGAGACAGTCGCTATTCTGCTGTTTATTGCAGGCGCGTTTATCCCGGCAGCAGCAATGATTTTGGAATGCGTTTCGCTTGGTATCACACTGCTTGCGGTGTTTGTGATTGTGTGGGAATTCCTGTTGTATAAACAGCTGCTGGATCCGTTCTTTAAAAAAGCACCTTCAAGCAACGTGATTTTTACAAAGAAACCGTCCGGCGACGTGCAGCGTCGAATCATTCTCAGCGGGCATGTGGATTCTGCGTTTGAGTGGCGTTTTACCAACTGGGGCGGCGCGAAACTGCTGCGTGCCGCGATTTATACAGCGGTCGGCTCTCTGGCTGTTTGTTTGATTCTGGATATTTTGTCCATTGTGTTGCAACCGTCCGACAGCGTGATGTTCGGTTTTCGCATTGCGGAGGGTGTTTGCATTCTCGGTTTGAGTGTCGGGTTTGTTTTTGATGATCCGAAACGTGCTGTTGATGGCGCAAGTGACAACCTGACCGGTGTGTTTTCCTCTTTGTCTGTTCTGCAATTTTTACAGACCAACAATATCCAGCTGGAGCATACCGAAGTGGTTGCCATCTCGATGGGCGCAGAGGAATGCGGACTGCGCGGATCAAAGGATTATGTCAAAAAGCATTCCTTTGACGATGTGGAAACTGTGTTTATCGGTACGGATACGCTTCATGACCTTGAATACATGGGTGTGTACTCCAAGGATCTGTCCGGAACGTTGAAGCATGATTCCAAGGCGATTGCTTTGATGAAGAAAGCCGGCAAGCTTGCCGGGATGGATCTGCCGTCCATGTCGCTTTCGCTTGGTGCAACGGACGCGGCAGCCATGACTCAGGGCGGTGTAAAATCTGTGGCATTTATCGCTGTCGATCCCGCGCCTGCGCGGTACTATCATACGCGCCGTGACACGGCAGAAAATCTGAACATTAATGCCATCGAAAAAGGCGTTGAGGTTTTGCTGCATGCAACTTTCCTGTTTGATGAGCAGGGGCTGAAAGACAATTACGAAGATTGATATTGAAGTCAATAAATCGAAATATAGCGAAAGCCGTTTTACGTGGCTTTCGCTGTTTTTTAAGTGCGCCCGGCATGGGCAACGACAAGGTTGTTGTTCTTACCCGGGGAGGTCTCACAGACGCGCGGAGTTGAAATGTGAAGCGTAGTTGAAACAAGATTTGTCGTGAGAAGTCAGATGAATCCATAGTACCGCGCCAGTCGACGGACGCGGGAAGGGAGGACACCTTGGAGCTGGAAGTAAATGAAAGTTACCAAATTCGAGAGAAGAGAAAGCTGGGGATCCAGACCGTAACAGACAGGGGGATTCAACAGGTGATCGCACAGGTGTTGACTCCGATGTATGAGCCGCAGTTTGAGGATACAAGCTACGGATTCAGATCGAAACGAAGCGCACACAACGCTATCCGAAAATGTCAGGAATATTTGAACGAGGGCTAGGGAAGCGCTGATAAAATCGGGGTGTGCGAGGGGACGAGAGATTTTTTCGGCAGATTGTACAAAAA
>CAMOCU010000051.1 GCA_946610835.1 uncultured Clostridia bacterium
CGTTCTTTACAGCACGGAAACCTTTTTTATTGCTGCCGTTAAAGAAAGTGACTTCCAGATGTTTGACATCCAGCAAAACTTCTTTTTTATCTTTCTCCATAGACGCCTCCTTTCTTAGTCATTTCAAGCATTCTCTCGTGCAAGGAAGTGATCACAGCAGGAGGTTCTACTTTCGGAGCTCGCGGATCGAGCAGCCATGTTTCGCGAAGCTTGTTGTAGTTCACGCCCATTGCCTGCGCAATGTCATAGAACTGGTTGCAGAACGTAACCTTTGTGGCCAGGAAGCAGTTTTCCATATATTTCGCAAGCTCCGCCGTCTTGGCGTCCACCTGATGGATGAACAGTTCTGAGGTAAACACTTTCTGGTACAGCTGCGCAACTTTTTCGGTGGACGCTTCGTCGCCGCCGAGTGTGACCCAGTTTCTGTTGTGCGGATCGGCAAACGGATGCGCAACGGTTTCGCCGTAATACTCCGGCTGGAACACGATCTTTTTGCCGGTTTTGGCAACCCATGCGTCCGTAAAGCCAACAGGCACTGTCGATCTGAGAACGACGACTTCGCTCTCGATCCATTCCAAAACATATTCCACGATGGACGTATCGCAGTGGCCGTCTTCGGCTCTGGGTGTGGGTACGCAGACGAAAGCGATCTCGCACTGGTTGATTTCTTCCCTGGTGCCGATCTCTTTGACTTCGTCAAAAACGACCGCGTCGGTAAACAATTCTTTCATCGAACCGCCGACATGACCCAGTCCGACAATGCCGATTTTCTTTCCGTTCATAAATATAACTCCTTCATATATTCAATAAGAATATTATACCACACATAGGATGCGTTTTCAAGATATAAATCAAATTCCTTTGTAAAACACTTCGTCGCTGCAAGCGGCAGATATGACTTTTGATGCCGTTTTTGTGTATTCCATCGGCAATCCGAAGGAAAAACTTTGGTTTGCTGTTGATTTTTATTTTAGATTTGATATAATGAAAAAGGAAATAACAAGAGAAAAGGGCGGGAAGTTTATGCAAACGAAACTGAGTATCGGCTCCGCAATTTACAATATCGACGAAACCTTTTTGCGCGCGCACATCGAGTGCGTCATGCGGCAGCTGACAGAAGAAACGGAGCTGCTGCTGATCGACGACTGTTCCACAAACAATTCCGGCGAAATCTGCCGTGAATACGCGGCCAAGGACAACCGGGTACGCTATATTTCCATGGGCCAAAACGGCGGTCTCAGCCGTGTCCGTAACCGCACGATCGAAGAGGCTGCGGGCAGGTGGATCTTTTTTGCAGACGGCGACGATCTGCTTTCGGCACATTTCGTCGAAACTGCGCTGCGGTTCTGCGACACGGATTATGAAATTATCATCCACGACCGGTTGAAGTTTGCAGACGAAAAAGAGATTGGAAAGGAATCTCCCTGTACCGTTTCCGAACTGACTGAGCTGCCGGCAGAAGCGGGCAGAGCGCTGAGCATTTCCTGCCTGTGTCTGGACACCGGACTTGCGGAGCCATTCGGTCTGCCGTCCCGTGCGTTTTATCATGCCGCGTGGGGCGCGCTGTACAGCAAGGAATTCCTGCTGCGGTACAGTCTGCAGTTCCCCGACGGGCAGAAAAAAGCGCAGGACAGCGTATTCAACACGCGGGTATATTACCACGCAAAAAACATTGCCTACCTGCCCTACGTCATGTATTATTACCGCAACAATCAACAGGGCATCACCCGAAGATACAGCAAAGACCTGCCGGAGATTTCACAGTCGCTCATCCGGCACCACCAGAACTGCATCCGCGAATATTATCCGGGGGACGCCGACGTACAGGAACGGTATCAAAGAAACCGCATTATGTCCAACCTGATTGACAACATGCGCCTGAACATCTTCCACAAAGACAATCCGAAACCGCGCAAACAGCGCAAGCAGGAGTTTTTGGCTTTTATCGAAGCTGAACCGTACAAAACGGCCATTCGCTGCTTTGACGCAAAGAAAAGCGGAAGATGGGAGTGGCGCTTGCCGGTTTCCCTGATTCAAAAGAAGCGTTTTACGCTGCTCAATCTTTTTGTCGGCAACGATACCGCATTCAGTCTTCTCTGCGGAATCGACAAACGTTTGCACAAAGCGCTGCGGTAAGCAGCGCTTTTGACTGCCTGCATCCGGCAGGACGTCGGAAAATCTGATCCGCTCCGCTCCCCTGCTTTTCGACAAACTGCTTATTTGCCGTAAAACGCATAGGTGCGTTTTCCCTTACGCTTGGAGCGGTACATGGCCTTGTCTGCGGCACGGAAAAGATTGTCCGGCTCGGCTGCGTCTGCGCCGTGCGCAATGCCGACACTGATCGACACTGCTGGCAGCCCGTCGTTCGTTTCAGACAGCTCCATGTTGATCTTATCGATCTTGGACGCAATCAGCTTGCGCTGAACATCGGAAGCATGCACAAGAAAAACGACAAATTCGTCGCCGCCGATTCGGCAGATATAGTCGTCGGATCGGAAATTGTTCTTCAGGATCCGCACAGTTTTTTGCAGAATCTGATCGCCGACTTCATGCCCGTAGGTATCGTTGACCGTTTTGAAGTTGTCAATGTCGAAGAGAATCATGTATGTACTGCCCATGTCAAGGCTGGAAACGAGCAGATCATATCCGGCGCGGTTGTATACGCCGGTCAGTTCGTCATGCGACGCTTTGAAGCTCAGGTGTTCCAGACTCTTTTTGTATATCTCGTACATCTTGTTATAAGTGCGGGCAAGGTAACGGAATTCGTTTGCGCCAACCTCCGGAATCAGGCTGTCTTCTTTGATCCGGTCAACGGCCTTCAGAATCGGATGAATGCTGAGCCGCGCTGTGAGCAAAACGCCGGCGACCGCGCCGAGCGTCTGTACAGCAATGATGATCCGCACAAGGGTCACTTCCTTTTGCAGCTTCTGCAGCGCGGAAACATCCTTGTCATTAGACATTTTTTCCAAATTGTTTACACTCGCGCGCATACTGCTGCGGATCTGATCCTTTTGCTTATAATACGCATCGTCAAAAACCATTTCCTGCGCCAGAAGCATTTTTTCTTCTGCGCTCAATGCCTGATCTTCGGCAGAAAGTGTTACGTCCTGCAAAATTTGCGGGTACTGCATCTCGCCCTTTGCGTCCAAAACAAGCCGCATGGCGTAATACTCCCGCTGCATCAATTTCACAGATATATTCATCGCGTCCTGCAGCTTTTTCAACGCAGCCGTGCTGCCGTTTTCGTCGGACATTTTGAGGATAGCGTTTTCACGGCGCTGTGACTCAAGCGCTTCATTGAAATAGGCGTCCAAAAAGTGCATTTCCCCGCTGATGGCAAATCGCTGCACGTTTTCGGTCAGATAATCCGACGCATCCATCAGTTCAAAGGCGGCTTCCCGCAGTTCGATCTGCTGTTCCGATACTTCTGTCAAACGGTGGAAACTGGCAAATAAGCGATACGTGGAAAAGAAAATAAGTCCGGATAAAATCACCGCCCCAACGATAAGACAGCCGTTGATCGCGCGAAGGGATATGCCGTTTTTTGGTCTTTGTTCTGCAGACATGTGTACGCACCTTGTTTCTTATATAGAATAATGTTGGATGTTCATTTGAATTGTTAGGGCATTATAACACCTTTTTTGGAGAATTTCTATCCTTTCATAATATTATTTTCAAATTATTCATTTTTCTCCATGAACAAATGCAGCTCCGTGGACTCTCCATCGGGCGCATGCTGTTGCGGAACACGCAACCCAATAAATATCAGATCCTACGGAAGGGAGACGTAAAAACAGGCTATGTATTACTCGGTAATCGGCGTTATAGCGCTTATGATCCTGCTGATTGAAAACCAGGACGTTTTTTTGAACCGGAACAGAGCTTTTGAAAAACCGGCATGGAAGGTATACAGACGCTTTCTCGCCGCAGTGCTTGTGTATTATATCACAGATATTCTGTGGGGCATTTTAGAAAGCCGCAAACTGCCGCAGCTGCTGTTCGCGGACACATCCGTATATTTTGTCGCCATGGCGGCAGGCATATTGTTCTGGACGCAATACGCGGTGATTTATCTGGAAGTCAAAAACCGGTTCGGCCGCTTTCTTGTGCTTGCCGGGCGCATTATGGCAGGACTGGTTGCGGGAAAGGTCGTTGCCAACCATTTTGTCCCGGTTTTGTTTACGGTCGACAGAATGTGCATCTACCGCGCCCTTGCCGCCAGATATGTGATCCTGATTGCGCAGATTCTGCTGTTGCTGCTCATTTCCGTCTATGCGCTTGCCGCATTCCTGCGACATCGGGCAGAAAACCGGCTGCGCTACCGCACGTTGGCGCTTTTCGGCGTGATCATGGCCGTGTTGCTTTGCGGCCAGATCTGGTTTCCGTATCTGCCGCTTTATGCAATCGCCTATATGCTCGGAACCTGTCTGCTTCGCGCATTTGTGATCGGAGACGAAAAGGAGGAGTACCGGCACGAACTGGGCGAAGCGGAAAAGATCAAGGAACTGAAGCAATCCATTGCATCCCTGCTGGATAACATGCCTGCCATGAGCTTTTCCAAGGATGCAAAAACCGGCGTGTATCTGGCCTGTAATCAGGCGTTTGCGGATTATGCACACAAGCCGGTTCCGGAGGATGTGATCGGACTGACGGACGCGCAGATTTTTGATCCGGCAACCGCAAGCCATTTTGCCGAGGATGACAAAATGGCGCTGTCTATGGATGAACCGTTCATCTTTTTTGAGAACGTGCCGGACGCCGCAGGCAACCAGCGGCAGCTGCAGACAACAAAATTGAAATTCATGGATGCTTCCGGGCGGCTGTGTACATTGGGCATGAGTCAGGATGTAACGGATATAGTGCGCATTCAGCGTGAAATCGCCACGACCAAAGAAGCCTATGAAAAAGCGCGGAGCACCGGCATCATTTTTACAAACATCGCCCAGACGCTCGTTCGCGGGTATACGGATCTGTATTATGTCAATCTGGATACCGAGGAATACACCGAGTATGTGACCGATGACAACGGCAAGCTGGTCGAAGCAAAACACGGGCAGCATTTTTTCGATCAATGCAAGACGGATACCGGGCAGTATGTGTATCCCGAAGATCGTGAAATATTTTTAAAAGCCCTGGATCGCCGCACATTTCTGGACGCGCTGGATCGAAACAGCACGTTTATGATAACCTATCGTCTGCTGGGAGAACAGGAACCGACATATGTCAGCTTAAAAGCCTCCCGTATGCAGGATGATGCGCGGTTTGCAATCATCGGTGTGTCCGATATTGATGAGCAAATGAAGCAGCGGCAAGCTGCGGATCGCGCGCAGCAGGAACATATCGCGTATTTACGACTGCACGCACTGACAGGCGATATACTTTGCGTCTATATAGTAGACCCGCAAACCGGGCAGTATCGGGAATACCGCGCAAACGAAGATTATGAAACTGTCTCGTTGCCGAATGAAGGCGAGGATTTTTTTGCCGTGGCCCAAGAACAAGGCGTTCAAAATATCTATGCGGAAGACAGGGATCGCTTTCTCTCCTCTTTTACCAAAGAAAGCATTTTGGCCGAAATCAAGCACAGCGGCATCTTTACATTGAGCTGCCGCCTGGTGATCCGGAATAAGCCGAATTATGTGAAATTCAAGGCGGCCATCGTGGAGGAACCGGAAGGCGCGCGTCTGATTATCGGCATTAACAACATCGACGCACAGCTGCGGCAGGAAGAAGATTATGCTCGCCGCCTTGCACAGGCGCAAAACAAGGCCAACATTGACGCGCTGACAGGCGTCAAAAATATGCACGCATATATAGAAGCAGAAGAGCGGCTGGATCGTTTGATTGCCGAGCACCATCCGGCGGAATTCGCCATTGTGGTTCTGGACGTCAACGATCTGAAAACGGTCAACGACTCCAAGGGGCATCAGGCAGGCGATCAGCACCTTCTCAGCGCCAGCGCGATTATTTGCGGCATTTTCAAACGCAGTCCCGTCTTTCGGATCGGCGGCGACGAATTTGCGGTGATTGCGCAGGGGCAGGATTACCGTTGCATCGAGGAATTGCTCGGAAGATTAAACGATCACAACATATCCGCATTTCGCGCCGGCGGCGTTGTGATTGCTTGCGGCATGGCGCGGTTCGATCAGGATGATCGGGTGGCGTCGGTCTTTTCGCGCGCGGATCAAAACATGTACGAAAACAAGCGCCTGTTAAAAGCCAAAAACGCACCGTAAAAATAGTCGCCAGACCCAAAGTTTTCTTCCGCGCACTATTCAGCAGACTGCCGAAAATCGTACAGGAATATCTCGGCATAGATCGGACAGATTGCATCCTTCCGTAATCCGGCTGATTTTCGGGCTGTGATTCTCAATTCATGCAGACAATCTCTGATTCGTTGTAAGCGCAAAACAGCCCCACGTGGAGTGGGGCTGTTTTGCGCTTACGAACGCCGTACTGCTGTGTTTTCCTAAGCGGCAACTTTTCGACTTAGGGAAGCGCTGATTAAATCGGGGTGTGCGAGGGGGCGAGAGATTTTTTCGGCAGATTGTACAAAAAATCTGCCGGCTTGCTGACGCAAGGCAAGGATTTTTGGCGCAATATGACGGAAAAAGATCCGTTCCGTCGTGCGCATCGGATTTAATCAGCGCTTCCTTAGCATTATCTTTTCAAGCCGAAAAGCAAAAATAAAGTCCTTACCTGAATCATCGTCTTTTAGACAAAGGTTCGAGTAAGGACTTTTTGGTGGACCTGAAGAGATTCGAACTCTCGACCTCTCGGATGCGAACCGAACGCTCTCCCAACTGAGCTACAGGCCCTC
>CAMOCU010000052.1 GCA_946610835.1 uncultured Clostridia bacterium
CGGCTGCATCAAATACGCCGGTGTGTCCGACCATATCACAGTTGGCAAAGTTGAGGATAATGGCGTCATATTTGTCGCTTTCGACCGCTTCCACGACTTTTTCCGCCACAGGATAGGCGCTCATTTCCGGCTGCAGGTCATACGTTGCGACTTTGGGGGAGGGGACGAGAATACGATCCTCGCCGTCGAACGTGGTTTCCACACCGCCGTTAAAGAAGAACGTTACATGGGCGTACTTTTCAGTTTCGGCAATGCGCAGCTGCGTTTTGCCGCAGGATGCCATATATTCGCCGAATGTATTGTGCAGCACAGTTTCAAAATCCTCGGGCGTGTAGGCTACGCTGACGTTGGGCATAGTGGCGTCGTACTGGGACATGCAGACGTAATGCACCGGGAAAAATCCTTTTTTGCGCTCGAATCCGGCGAAGTCCGCATCAACAAACGCACGTGTGATTTCACGGGCGCGATCAGGGCGGAAGTTATAGAAAACAATGCTGTCATTGGCGCCGATCGCTTTTGCACCGTTGACGACTTTCGGAATGACGAATTCATCGGTGAGATGTTTGCCTTCTTCGTCAATCTGCTCATAGGAATCCCGCACGGCTTGCACGGGATCGCTGACCTGCTCGCCCTCGCCGTAGACCATGGCGGCGTACGCTTTGCCTACGCGCTCCCAGCGGTTGTCACGGTCCATGGCGTAATACCGCCCCATGACAGTGGCGACCTTACCCACGCCGATCTGCTGCATCTTCTGCATTGCTTCGGCAATATAATCCGCACCGGAAGCGGGCGGCACATCGCGCCCGTCCAAAAAGCAGTGCAGATATACTTCCTGCAGACCGCAGCGCTTCGCCAGCTCCAGAATGGCGTACATGTGCGTGTTGTGGCTGTGCACACCGCCGTCGGAGAGCAGACCCATAATGTGCAGGGCGCTGCCGTTCTTTTGGCAGTTCTCCATGGCGGCGAGCAGACGAGGATTTTCAAAGAAAACGCCGTCTTCGATGAATTTGGTGATCTTGGTCAGCGGCTGATACACCACACGGCCTGCGCCGATGTTGGTGTGGCCGACTTCGCTGTTGCCCATCTGGCCGTCCGGCAGACCAACGTCCATTCCGGATGCGCCGATAAAGGTCAGTGGATTTTCCGCAAACAGGCGGCTGAGATTCGGATGGTTTGCCGCATGGATGGCGTTGCCGAAGTCGCTGTCATTGTGGCCGAAGCCATCCATGATGCACAGCAGCATAGGTCTTTTGCTCATGGCGTCGTCCTCCTTATTTGGAAGCCGCTGCGACGATGGCGGCAAAGTCTGCCGCTTTCAGCGAAGCGCCGCCGATCAGACCGCCGTCTACATGCTCTTTGGCAAGCAGTTCTGCGGCGTTCTTGGCATTCATGGAACCGCCGTACTGGACAACAAAAGCGTCCGCGTCGGCCTGAGAGTACAGCGAAGCGATCAGTGCGCGGATGCCGCCGTTGACCTCGTCCGCCTGCTCCGCCGTGGCGGTCAGTCCGGTGCCGATGGCCCAAACAGGCTCATAGGCGATGATGATGTTTTTCAGTTCCTCAGCGCTCACGCCTGCGAGCGCGATTTTGGTTTGGATGCCGATGACTTCCATGGTGATGTTCTGCTGGCGCTGCTCAAGTGTTTCGCCCACGCAGAGGATCACGGTCAAACCGGCGTCCAGTGCGGCGCGCACTCTGTCGTGCACGGTCACGTCTGTTTCGCCGAAATACTGGCGGCGTTCGCTGTGGCCGATGATGACGTAAGGCACACCGGCAGCGGCGAGCATTTCCGCGGATACTTCGCCGGTGAATGCGCCGCTTTTGGCCCAATGGCAGTTTTCAGCACCGACCTTGATGTTCGAGCCGGCGGTTGCTTCCAGCGCGGCGTACAGATCAACATAAGGTACGCACAGCACGACGTCGCATGCAGCGTCCTTGACCAGCGGTTTCATATCCTCAATGAGTGCCTTGGTTTCGGCAGGGGTTTTGTTCATTTTCCAATTGCCGGCGATGACCGCCTTGCGCAAAGCTTTGTTCATGATTTTCGATCCTTTCTTTCTGCTTTTACAGTTAAGGCAACACCGCACAAATCGTGGCGCACGCCTTGTTTGAATCTGTTTCCGCCATGCTGCACAAAGATCTCTTGACTTGCGCCGGCAAGCCTTCGATCTTTTTGTGCAACCTGACGAAAAAGCTTACTTCGCAATCCGCACACCCCAATTGTGCGGTATTGCCGTGAAGGCTCAGTCTTTGTCGTTGAGCGCAACGATACCCGGGAGCGCTTTGCCCTCGAGGAATTCCAGCGATGCGCCGCCGCCGGTGGAGATGTGGGTCATTTTGTCTGCGAAGCCGAGCTTCTGGACAGCGGCAGTGGAGTCGCCGCCGCCGATGATGGAGATCGCGCCGGATTCTGCTACGGCAGTCGCCACAGCGATGGTGCCGCCGGCAAAGTTATCCCACTCAGATACGCCCATCGGGCCGTTCCAGATCACGGTGCCTGCGCCCTTGATGGCCTCGGCGAACAGTGCCTCGGTCTTCGGGCCGATGTCCAGACCCATCCAGCCGTCGGGGATGTTGTCGGAGTCAATGTCTCTCCATTCGGTATCCTCTTTGTATTCCGTGCCGATGCGATTGTCGATCGGAAGCAGGAACTTGACGCCCTTCTTTTCGGCGGAATCCAGAATTTGCAGCGCCAGGTCGATCTTGTCCCGCTCGCAGATGGAGGTGCCGACATTCCAGCCTTTTGCGGCGAAGAACGTGTATGCCATGCCGCCGCCGACGATCAGTGTGTCGACCTTGTCCAGCAGATTGGTGATCACGCCGATTTTGTCGGACACTTTTGCGCCGCCGAGAATTGCCACGAGCGGACGCTTCGGGTTTTCGAGCGCGCCGCCGATGAATTCGATCTCTTTCTGGATCAGGTAGCCGCAGACAGCGGGGATGTAGTTGGCGATGCCGGCTGTGGAGGCATGGGCTCTGTGCGCGGAGCCGAATGCGTCGTTGACAAAGATGTCTGCCATGGCGGCGAATTTCTTTGCCAGTTCCGGATCGTTTTTGGTTTCGCCCGGCTCAAAGCGGACGTTTTCGATGAGCATTGCCTCGCCGTTCTGCAGGGAGGCAGCCAGTGCGTTGGCGCTTTCGCCCACAACGTCGGACGCCATCTTTACATCCTGGCCGAGCAGTTCGCTCAGACGCTTTGCCACGGGAGCAAGGGAGAACTGCGGATCCACAGCGCCCTTCGGACGGCCGAGGTGGGAGGACAGGATGACCTTTGCACCGTGCTGCAGCAGGTATTGAATGGTGGGCAGAGAAGCGACAATGCGTTTGTCGCTGGTGATAACGCCGTCCTTCAGCGGGACGTTGAAATCGCAGCGGACAAATACTCTTTTGCCGGAGACGTCGATATCCTCCAGCGTTCTTTTGTTCAGTAAGCTCATTGGAATCCATTCCTTTCTATGATATGGTACGTATTACCGAAAATCTATTTTATACTATTTTTACCCGGTTTGCAATACTTTCTTTACAAAACGGGATTTTTCATAAAAAGCTGTGGAAAGATTCCGGCTTTTTCCACAAATCCGGCAAAGGGGGGTTGACTTCTCAGGGGCGAGAGGGCTATAATGGCAGTGAAATATATTATGATTTGGAGGAATTATACATCATGTCAAGAGTATACAATTTTTCAGCAGGCCCTTCCATGCTTCCCGAATCCGTGCTTAACCGCGCGGCGGCGGAAATGCTGGATTATCAGGGCAGCGGCCAGTCTGTGATGGAGATGTCGCACCGCTCGAAGGTGTATGAGCCCATCATCTACGGCGCGATGGATCTGTTCCGCGAGATCATGGAGGTCCCCGACAACTATAAGATCCTGTTCCTGCAGGGCGGCGCTTCCACCCAGTTCGCGGCCATTCCGCTGAACTTTATGAACGGTTCGGGCAAGGCGGATTACATTCTTTCCGGCCAATTCTCCACCAAGGCGTGGGAAGAGGGCAAAAAATACGGCCAGGCCAATGCCGTTGCCTCTTCCAAAGAGGATAAGTATACCCATATTCCGGATCACGATCCGTCCATGTACACACCGGATGCGGATTATTTCCACATTTGCATGAACAACACGATCTACGGCACCCGCTACACCGAGGCCACGCTGCCCAAGACGGGCAACGTGCCGCTGTTTGCGGACGTATCCTCCTGCTTTTTGGCAGAGCCGCTGGATGTGAGCAAGTACGGCGTTGTTTACGGCGGCGCGCAGAAGAATATTGCGCCTGCGGGTCTTACGGTCGTCATCGTGCGCGAGGATCTGCTCGGCAAAGCGCGCGACATCACGCCCACCATGCTCAACTACACGGTCATGGCCGAAAAGGATTCCATGTACAACACTCCGCCCTGCTACACGATCTATATGTGCAAGCTGGTGCTCGAGTGGATCAAGAGCCTCGGCGGCACGCAGGCTATGAAGGCGCGCAACGAAAAGAAAGCCGCAATTCTGTACGATTATCTTGACCGCAGCGATCTGTTCATTGCCCCCGTTCTGCCGCGCGACCGTTCCATGATGAACGTTGTGTTCAAGACAGCGGACGAGGAGCTTAACAAGAAGTTCATCGCCGAAGCGGCCGAGGCCGGTTTCGTCAACCTCAAGGGTCACCGTATTGCCGGCGGCATGCGTGCGTCCATTTACAACGCCATGCCCATCGAAGGCGTCGAGAAGCTCGCGCAGTTCATGGAAGACTTTGAAAAGGCGAACAAATAAGGATCAGGGAGGATTCCGACCATGTATGAGATTCTTACATTAAACAAGATTTCCAAATTCGGCTTGGAAAAGCTGGACAGCGCAAAATACACCTACGGCGACGCTATCGCCGCGCCGGACGCTGTGATGGTGCGTTCGGCCGCCATGCATGACATCGAGCCGGATCCCAAAACCGTTGCGGTTGCCCGCTGCGGCGCCGGAACCAACAACATCCCCGTCGACGTGTATGCCCAAAAGGGCGTAGTGGTGTTCAACACGCCGGGCGCCAATGCAAACGGCGTCAAGGAGCTGGTTCTTTGCGCGCTGCTGCTTTCCTCGCGCAAGATCGTTCCCGGCATCGAATGGTGCAAAACGCTCAAAGGCCAGGGCGACGGCGTGGGCAAAGCTGTGGAAAAGGGCAAAGGCGCTTTCGTCGGCCCCGAAATCAAGGGCAAAACACTCGGCGTTGTCGGCCTTGGCGCAATCGGCCGCCTTGTTGCGGAATCCGCACTTGCGCTGGGCATGAATGTGATCGGCTACGATCCGTTCCCCGTGCAGGGCGTGGCGGAAAAAGTGCAGGTCGTTTCTGACCTTGCGCCGGTGTTTGCAGGCAGTGATTACATCACGCTGCATGCGCCTTCCACCGCTCAGACAAAAGGCATGATCTGCGCGCAGAGCATTGCGCAGATGAAGGACGGCGTGCGCATTCTGAATTTTGCGCGCGGCGATCTTGTGAATTCCGACGACATTCTTGCCGCGCTGGAAAGCGGCAAAGTCGCGGCGTACGCAACGGACTTCCCCACCGATGCGCAGCTTGGCGCAGAGGGTGTGATCGCCATACCGCATCTGGGCGCGTCCACGCCCGAAAGCGAGGACAACTGCGCGATCATGGCCGCCGAGGAGCTGACGGCATATATCGAGACCGGCGCGATCCGCAATTCTGTCAACTATCCCAATGCACCGTTGAGCGCGGACTTTACCGCCCGCACCTGCGTGCTGCACACAGCCGAATCTGCTGCTGCGGTGGCGGCTGCGCTGGGCGATGTGGTTTTCGCCGGCGAAAAGAAGGGCTATGCGTACACCGTGGCCGACAAGGCCGCCGATGCAGACGCGCTTGCCGCAATCGACGGCGTGGTGCGCGTGCGTGTGCTTACAAAATAATTTGAATTCCCCAAAATCACACTCTTCCCGCAGGCTTGCCTGCGGGATTTTTGTACGAAAAAACGACCCGCTCGCAAAATGCGGAGCGGGTCTTGAAAGAATGAAGCAGGGATTACGGGAGGAAAAAGTCAACAACTTCCCTATCTTCAGTTTGCTTTTCGACTTCTTTGCTGTTTTATTGTAAATACGTCCCGAAGAAGGATTCCAGTTTGTCAAAGGGGATGGCGTTGCTGCTGCCGCCGTCGTAGAGATCCGTGTGCGATGCGCCGGGGATCAGGAGCAGTTCCTTGTTTGCCGTGTATTGGCTGTCCTTGACCATATCGGCGAACGCGTCCTTGCCGAAGTAGCAGGAATGCGCCGCGTCCCCGTGGACGATCAGCACGGCAGAACGGATCTCGCTGCTGTACTGCAGGATCGGCTGGTTGAGGAAGGATTCGCAGCCGATTACATTCCAGCCGCCGTTGGAATTGAGCGAACGGGGATGATAGCCGCGCTGTGTTTTGTAATAATCATAGTAATCCTTAACGAAGTACGGCGCGTCTTCCGGCAGCGGATCGACCACGCCGCCGCCGAGCTTGTATGCGCCGGCTTTCAGATCCTCCAGACGCTGTGCGCACAGGGCGGATCTTTTTTGATACCGCGCTTCCTCGCTGTCTTCGGAATCGAAATAGCCTTTGGCATTGACACGGGTCATGTCGTACATCGTCATGGCCGCGGTTGCACGGACACGCGTATCCAGCGCAGCGGTGTTGATTGCCAAACCGCCCCAGCCGCAGATGCCGATAATGCCGATACGGGCGGGATCGACGCGCTCGCAAAGGGAAAGGAAATCCACCGCTGCCATAAAGTCCTCGGTGTTGATGTCGGGCGACGCCATAAAGCGCACATTGCC
>CAMOCU010000053.1 GCA_946610835.1 uncultured Clostridia bacterium
AGCGCCCTTGTCCGTATGCAGCCAGTCGGTCACGGTCACGGTGCGCACCGCGCCGGCGTTGTCGAGATTGACATACACTGTCTCCGCCTTGCGCAGGGTGGACGGCGCGTCGGTATACTGCGGCTGCGCGGGGGCGGCAGCCGTTTGTGTTTCGGCAGGGACTTCGGCAGGCGCTGCCGTTTTGCCGCATGCCGTACAGAGCGCTGTCAGACACAGCGCGAGCAAAAGCGCAAACATTCTTTTAGGATTTCGCATGGGATTTGTCCTCCTTGAGCCATTTGTATGTCGTTTTGCGGATCAGTCCTTCGCAGATATACAGCACCGCCGGCAGAATCACCATAATCACCAGCGCGCTGATGACCGAACCGCGCGCGAGCATGGAGCAGATGCTGCGCACCATAGCAATGTCACAGATCAGATACACGCCGAATGTCGCGCTGAAAAAGACCAGTGCGCTTTGGAAGATGGATTGGCAGGACGCGTCAGCCGCATCGAGAATAGCGGTCTTTTTATCCTTGCCGCTGCGCAGTTCTTCCCGGAAGCGGGTCGTCATCAGAATGGCGTAATCCACTGTGGCGCCCAGCTGCACGCACGACACAACGGTCGGCGCGATAAAGGGAATGGAATTGCCCATAAAGAAGGGCACGGATTCGTTGATGAAAATAGAAAACTCGATCAGCGAAACAAGCAGGATCGGCACGGAAGCGGAGCGGAACACGATGCCGATCAAAAGCAGGATCGCGCCGATGGAAATGATGTTGGTGACGGTAAAATCACGGTCGGTCACTTCGATCAAGTCCTTGGACATAATGCCCTCGCCCGTGGCCACACCCGTGGGATCGTAGCGTTTGATGATCTGATACAGCGCGTCGCTTTGCGCGTTGCACGCATCGCTGGCCGTTTCATAAGCGGAGTTGGCCAGCATGAGCTGCAGCCCCTGCTTTTCGCAGATCTCCAAAATCTGATCCGGCAGCACGCTCTGGCTGACGGCAGGGCCGATATAGCTGCCCAGCGCAATAACGTTTTCGATGCCGTCGAGCTGCTTGATGTCGCGGATCATGGCGGACACATCCCCCGCGCTCAGATCCGCGTCCAGAATGATGAAGTGCGTGGTCGCCATATTGAACTCTGTTTTGAGCTTCGTCAGGCCTTCCACCGACGGCAGATCGGCCGGCAGCGAATCCACAACGTTATAATACTTTTCCGGACGGACGGAGAAAATTCCCATCGGCACGATCAGCACCAGCGCAGCCGCCGCCAGAATCCGGCGATGCCGCACGGAGAACCGCGCCAGCGCGCCGAATTTCGGCACAAACGCACGATGATGGAAGCGGTAGATCGGTTTGTAAAACAGCAAAATCATGCTCGGCAGAATCGTCACAACGGACAAAATGCCCAGCAGCACGCCCTTCGCCATGACCAGGCCGATGTCCAGCCCCAGCGTAAAGGTCATGAAGCACAGCGCGAGAAAACCGAACACGGTGGTCAACGAACTGCCCAGCACCGATATGAACGTGCCGCGGATCGCCGCGCCCATCGCCTTTGCATGGTCGCCGGGATAGTGCGCCTGCTCCTCGTTGAAGCGGTCAATGAGGAACACGGAATAGTCCATCGTCACGCCCAGCTGCAAAATCGCGGCAATGCTCTGCGTGATGAACGAAATCTCGCCGAAAAAGAAGTTCGTCCCCATGTTGTACAGCACGGCAAACCCCAAGCTGAACAGCACCACAAACGGCAGCACCCAGGAATTCATCGTAAAGCTCAGCACCAGCAGCGCCAGCGCAATGGCAATGGCAATGTAAATCGGCGCTTGCGCGTTGGTCAGATCGCGCGTGTCGAGCAGCATGGTCGCAAGCCCGGACAGATAACACTGCCGGTTCATCACGCCGCGGATCTGGCGGATACACTCCATCGTTTCGTCCGATGCGCTGCCGTAGGCGTAGTTGATCATGAGCATAGTGCTTTTGCCGTCCGGCGAATAAAAAATCGTCCGCACCACATCCGGCAGCATTTCGCGCGGGATACTGATGTCGGCAATGGAATCGACCCACATCACCTGTGAAACGTTGGGGATCTGCTCGATCTTCTGCTTGATCCGCAGCACCTGCGCGCTGTCCATGTCCTCGATCACCAGGAAAGAGCTGGACGCGTTTTTAAAGACCTCGTCGAGCTTCTGTTCGGCCTGTACCGATTCCAGTTCCGACGGCAGATAGGTCAAAATGTCGTAATTGACCGGCGTGAGCAAAAAGCCGATTGCGGAAGGAACCAGCAGCACGCACGCCAGAATAAAAATCCATTTCGGATGCCGCGCAATCCAGAAAGACATTTTTTCGATCACGCACAATCACCTCCCTGTGCCATGCGCCGCACCGCGTCGTGAACGGCGGGCAGTATTTCGTCAATTGTGTACGGATGCGCGCCGAGGATCGCGTCGCAGCAAACGCTGCCGATCATCTGTGTGAGCACATACAGGCGTTTCTGTGCGCACTCGGTCGCCATCCCCTGCGCCGTAAACAACGCGGTCAGGTACTCGATGTCGTCGCGAAACTCCGGAATCTCCCGGTACGGCGAGCCGGCAAACAGCGTTGTAAAGCGCTTGTCGATCAGCGCGGTAACTTCGCGGTTCTGCCGCAGATAAGAGACGATCTCGTCCGTCAAAAACTGCAGCTGCGCCGCCACGCTCATGGGCTGCGCCTGCTGCCGCAGCGTCCGGCACGCACGCATAAAAATCTCTGCCGTGTGCCGCATGACGATCTGATCGAGCAAGTCTGTCTTGTCCCGAAAATACAAATAAAATGTTCCCTTTGCCACGCCCGCGAGCTTGACCACGTCGTCGATCGCCGTTTCGGACACCGATCTGGCCAGAAACAGGCGATTGCCCGCGTCGAGGATTTTTAAGCGTTTGGCGCTTTTGTTTTCTGCAGCGCTCGCCATGCCGTTCACCTCCGGATAAAAAATGACCGATAGTCATCTTCTATAGTATATGCAGAAAATGACCATCAGTCAATATTTTGCGACGAGAATTCACGGATTATTCACATTCCCCGTACTGCCGGACAAGGGATTTGAAATGCCGGCCTTTTTCCTCGAAATTCCTGTATACATTGTAGCTTGCCGCAGCGGGAGAAAACAGGCACGTGTTGCCTTTTTCCGTCAGCCGGTATGCCGCGCGCACGGCGTCCTCCATATCCGCGGCCTTATACAGCGTTTTACCGCACGCCGCGGCCGCAAGCGTGTCGCAGATCGCATGCCCCGTGTCCGGCAGCCCGATGAGATTGCGCACACCGCCCGCAGCAAGCGCCGCGCAGAACGGCCCGTAATCCAGTCCGCGGTCCAGCCCGCCGAACAGCAGCGTGTCCACATCCTGCAGCGCCTCCAGCTCCAGCAGAACAACCTCCGGCGCGGTGGCGATGCTGTCGTTGACAAATCGGATACCGCGGAAGGTTCCGACAGGCTCCATACGGTGTTCGATGCCGCCAAAGCGGCGGATACCTTCGAGGATCGCCGCATCCGGCACGCCAAGCTCCCGCGCCGCGGCCGCTGCGAACGCCGCGTTCAGCGCGTTGTGCTTGCCGGGCAGACGCGGATTTTCCGCCGCGGCCGCCATCGGATACGGCGGCAGATCAGGCGTGTCGACCCCGATCGGCAGAACGCGGCCGGGCAGCGCTTTGTCCCGCAGATACGCCTGCAATCCCGGCACGTCGCCGCAGATCAGCAGATCCTCCGCCGTTTGGAACTGCGCAATATGCAGCTTCGCCGCGGCATAGCCGTCGAATCCATCATAATGGTCGAGATGCTCGGCGTAAAGATTGGTAAAAATCGCAATATGAGGCGATACGCGCATGAATTCGAGCTGGTGGCAGCTGAGTTCCATGACCGCAACCTGCCCCGCGCACGCGTCGATCACATCGAGCACCGGCACGCCGATATTTCCTGCCAGAACATGCGCAACGCCGCCTGCCTGCAGGATCTCATGCACGAGCGTGGACGTTGTGGTTTTGCCTTTGGTTCCGGTCACGCCGACGACGGTGCAGTCGGCAAACCGCAGAAACAGATCCGTCTGGCATGTTACCTCCACGCCCGGCGGGATCGGCACGCCGACAAACGGAATGCCGGGAGATTTGAGCACAAGATCAAAATCCTGCATATGCGTCAGATACTCCGCGCCGTAAAACCCGGGATAGCCCGGGATGCCGGGGTCTTTTTGGTCGGCCAGAGTGATCGCGGCGGTCGGGACATGACGCTGCAGGTATGCAAGCGACGAGCGTCCTTCCCTGCCCATGCCGAGAATCAATATTTTTTTATGTTGTAAATATTCAGAAAGTGCGGACAAAATCGTACATCTCCTTTACACAGTGCATGTACTTCCCGGGCACGTGATGCTCCGAATTGAACGCGGAGAGCGGATCGGTCTGCGGCTGCGGAACATGCGCTTCGCTCCATGCCAGCAGCGCCGGCAGCGGCTGCGACGCATCGCGCATGCGGCGGATCGTTCGCCACAGCGCCGCGCGCACCTCCTCCACCGTACCGATACACTCAAACGGCTTTTCCGCCGACAGACCGCACAGCTCCTTTAGAGAAGGCAGCAGCGGCGTTTTGTCGAGCAAATCTTCGCCGAAAATCGCGCGCAGCGACTGCGGCGGCAGGAACGGAGAAAGGATCACGCAAACAAACAGACACTTCGCGCAGCTGCAGCACCAGACGTTCTTTTTGCTGCCTGCATTGCAGCTGCGGAATACCGGGTGGAACTGCGGCAGGGCAGCAAATTGACAGGCAATCTGCATTTCGTTGAACGGACGCAGCAGGCTGAAATAGCGGATCGGCAGCGCGAGCGCATCGCACACATAATCGGTAAAATCCTGCTCGAACGTGTAGGATTTGGAATACTGATGATTGACGTCCGTACCGGGAACGGTGGATTCGTTGGCGCTCGCCTCGTTGGACAGCAGAATGTCCTCGCCGCCGATCAGATACGCGCAATACAGCGATAAAAACGCCACGATGGCGGAAAAAGGCGTGTGCCCGTTGAGAAAACCGCGCCGGTTCAAATCAAGCAAAGCAGGGTCGATCGTGCGGTAGGTACGCACCATGCGCTGCGCCGGCAGTCGGGCAGCCAGCAGCGTGTCTGTGCGCGCCTGCTGGTCGTTGACCGTAAATCCGTAAACCGTGTCGCGCTGTGCGTGCAGAAGCGAAAGCGTCACAGCGGAATCCTTGCCGCCGCCGATCGGCACGAGCTGAATGCCCGCCGTGTGGAACACGCCGTCGGTCGGCATCTGCCCCGCGCGCACACGCACCTGCACATAATCCTGTTCGGTCGTCGTCACACCGTTGCGGTAAAAGAATTCGCCCAAGCCGTGATACCAGAGTTTTTTCCACCACTGCACCTGTGCGTCGGTCAGGCAGCCGCAGCGGATCTCGATCACCGGCGGGCAGACTGCCTTGTAATAGCTGACCGCCTCCGTCAGGCCGAGCGCAAAAACAATCGCCTTCGCAGTGTCTGAATCCGGCGCAGCGCACACCGGCAGCGCGTCGATGGGAATACGCGTTTCGGGATGGAATTCCGCCAGCCCCGGCACAGAAAAATCGAACGTCAGCCGAATCTCCCCGGCCGACACGTCGATGTGGTAGTCCTCATACACAAACACGGGATACATCCCGCGCAGCTCTTCAAATGAATACATCCGATCGCCTCCAACTTTTTCTATTGTAACAGATACCGCCTTCGGTTGCAAGGGGAAAACGTCGAACTCTCAAAACCTGCACGAAAGCAGCCGGACTGAATCCGATCCGAAAGATGTCTCCTTTTACCAAAAATGTGCCCCACGGTATCCGAGAAATCCATGTGCGTCTCGCTGCCGTCTTCTGTTAGAAGAGTATTGCAAATAAAGCAGCCATATGATAAAATCAATATAGACTTCCTTCAAAATCTACTGTATCCTATAAAAGTGAAATAGGCTTTTTACTCATTTGATAAGGATGAACAAAATGATAAAGAAAATTTTCAGCTTTTTACTCTCCGTTGTTTCTGTTTTCAGTGGATTTGCAATGAACGAAAAAGACAACATCCTTGAATACATCAATATGCCGTACGGCATCAGAGCCAAAAGGCAGATCTTTGACCTGTGCATTCCGAAGTCGGTGAAAGGCGATGCTCATATGGTGCTTTATGTACACGGCGGAGCATGGACTGCGGGAAGCAAGGATTCTTATATCGGTACTCTCGAAAGCATGGCGGAACAGGGGTATGTCTGTGCGGCAATCAACTACCGCTATTGCGGCAAGCCGAATTATGCTTCGGTTTCTGATGTTCTCGACGATATAACCTCGGCTCTTTCCACAATTAAGGAAACTGCCGCCGAAAACGGTATTAACCTTCATGGCGTAATGCTGGACGGCGGCTCCGCCGGTGCGCACCTTTCCCTGCTGTATGCTTATTCAAGGGTTGACGAGGCTCCCGTAAAACCTGTTGCGGTTGTCGGAAGAAGTTCTGTTTCCGATTTTACAGATATGTCAATTTATGACGGATCGCTGCACAACCTGGACCCCGAAAAATGGTTTATTCCAAAAGCGCAGTGGAAAACGTACTTTCGCTCGATGATAAACAAACCGTTTATGGGCGACAATTTTGAAAAATATTATGAGGAGCTTTATGATATTTCTCCCGTAAA
>CAMOCU010000054.1 GCA_946610835.1 uncultured Clostridia bacterium
CTTCAAAAAGCTTGCCTTTATGAATCTGCTGATCAGTGCGCACGGGCATACCGCCCTTCGCGCCGCCTTCGATGGCGGCGGTCGTGGTCAGCACACGCGTGGGGTTCATCAACTCGTTTTTACCGTAGACCGCGCCGCGTTTGCAGTTGTTTCCGGTTACGGTATAGCCGTTTTCCTCGTCTACCTGCAGCCGACAGCCCATCGGGCAGCAGATACATGTCAGTTCTGTCATTGACTTACGCCTCCTTTGCTGTCACGGTAATGGTGTCGAAATCCCGGAGCTTGTCCGCCGCGATAACAATGTGCTGCATCTCGCCGGGCGCCATATACGGGCGCTTGAACACCTGAATTTCCGTATCTCCCGAGGACACAACAACCTGACTTTTGCCAAACACGCTGCGCACACGGAAAAAGATGTCGATCTTGTCCGCTTTTGTGTCGCGGTGCATTTTTTGCGGAACCGTGTACCCGACGTCCGCACCGTTGACCAGACGAACAAACTCGCCCTTGACCGCACCGTTCTGCACGTATTCCGCAGCAGCCGCGCCGGCTCTCGCGCTTTCGTCGGACACAAAATCGACCAGATCATGCACGTGCACCACATTGCCGCAGGCAAACACGCCCTCGATCGACGTTTCCATATTTTCAAACACATATGCCCCGTTGGTACGCGGATCCATCTCGATCCCCGCGCCGCGAGTCAGTTCGTTTTCGGGAATCAGACCCACACTCAAAAGCAGCGTGTCGCAGTCGAATTCCATTTCCGTGCCGGGGATCGGGCGGCGGTTTTCGTCGACCTGCATCACGGTCAGGCCCTCCAGACGTCTGTCGCCGCGAATCTCGGTCACGGTATGCGACAGATACAGCGGAATGTCAAAATCATTGAGACACTGGACAATGTTGCGCGTCAGGCCGCCGGAATACGGCATAACCTCGACACACGCGAGCACCTTTGCGCCCTCGAGCGTCATGCGGCGCGCCATAATCAAACCGATGTCGCCGGAGCCGAGGATAACGACGCGCTTACCGGCCATAAGACCTTCCATGTTCATGTAACGCTGCGCCGCTCCGGCCGTGAACACGCCAGACGGACGCGAGCCCGGAATGGAGATTGCGCCACGCGTACGCTCGCGGCAGCCCATGGATAGCACAATACTCTTTGCCTCGATGCATGCATACCCTGACGGGCTGTCGAGGAAAATCTTTTTATCAGGCGTAACCTGCAGCACCATGGTATCCAGCCGCACCTCAACGCCTGTGTCGCGAAGCATTTCGATATATCTGTGGGCATATTCGGGGCCGGAAAGTTCCTCTTTAAACCGATGCAGGCCAAATCCGTTGTGAATGCACTGGTTCAAAATGCCTCCGAGCTCCTTGTCGCGCTCTAAGATGATGATGTTGCGCAGACCCTTTTCGTATGCACTGTAAGCGGCAGCAAGACCTGCGGGGCCGCCGCCGATGATTGCAAGATCATACATGACGCTCAGTCCTCCCTTTCTCTGACAATATAGCTGCCGGTCTTGTCCTTGTCAATATCCTGACGGCTGCAGCCGAGCTCGCGTGCAAGAATTTCTACCACACGCGGGCCGCAGAAACCGCCCTGGCACCGGCCAAGACCCGCCTCGCAGCGGCGTTTGATTCCGTCCACCGTGCGCGGTGTGATCGGACGATGGATCGCATCCACAATCTCGCCCTCGGTGACCGTCTCGCAGCGGCAGATCACGCGGCCGTACAGCGGATTTTCCTTGACCAGCGCCTCACGCTCCTGATGCGGGAGAGACTTAAAACGAACCTGCTCGCGTGTATCGACAAAGCGTTCCTTTTTATGCATCGGCACGCCATTGTCCGCCATAAGATTTTCCACATATTCCGCAATGGCAGCCGCACTGGCAAGGCCGGGAGACTTGATGCCGGCCACATCGAAAAATCCGTCGTGACATTCCAGAATAAAGTCGTCGCTTGTGCTGTTTGGCCGCACGCCCGCGAAGTTGCGGATATTCTGACGGAAGTCCACAGAAGGAATGCTCTTGGCTGCCATTGTGCGCACAAACGCAAGGTCGTCCGCTGTGGTCGAGGTATCTTGCGCCGCGCAGGGGACAGCGTTGGGGCCGACAATCAGATTGCCGTGCACCGTGGGCGAAACCAGCACGCCCTTGCCCACCTTGGAGGGACATTGGAAAACAACATGCGTCGCGCGCGTGCCTTCGCTCTTGTCAAGCAGATAATACTCACCCTTATTGGGCGTGATGTCGAATGTATGGGGCAGCACCATGTCGTGGATCAACGCCGCCTCAACGCCGGCCGCATTGACAATATATCTTGCCTCGAGCGTTTCACCGCCCGCAGTCAATCTGTAACCGCCGTCGAACTTTTCGATTGCAGTGACCGCCGCATTCAAGCGGACCTCAACACCGTTGACAACGGCAGTCTCCGCCAGTGCGAGCGCGTATTCCCACGGGTTAATAACAGCCGCCGTCGGCGCGTACAGCGCGCTGGTGACAGTATCCGCCGCGTTCGGCTCCATCTCATGCACTTCGTCCGCGCTCAAAATGCGCAGACCCGGCACACCGTTGGCCACACCGCGGTCGTAAAGCTTTTGCACATGCGCATCCTCTTCTGCGCTGAACGCCAGCACGAGCGAACCGATTTGCGCATAAGGCACAGACAGTTTTTTGCAAAGCTGCGCCGTCATGTCCACACTGCGCACATTCAACTTTGCCATCAACGTTCCCTCCTCGGGATCGTATCCGGCGTGGATAATGGCGCTGTTGGCTCTGGTCGCGCCCATGGCAACGTCGTTCTCTTTCTCCAATACCACGGTCTTCAAATCAAATTCGGACAAACGGTAGGCAATGGAGGCGCCTGAAACGCCGCAGCCGATAATCGCTACATCATACATCGTTTGCACACCTCTGTATTATTTTAGTTTCCATGTAAACCAATTTATTCTACCATATTCTACCGGGATTTGCAAGGGAAATTCCCGATTCGCATATCTCCCGATGAAAAAATTTACGGATAAACGCGCACAAAACAGTTCAAACTGTAAAATCAAGATATTTCAGGTTCATAATGCGCAAAAAAATCACGAATCGACTGCGCGTCTGCCGCGGCCGTTCCCTGAATCATGGAGCGCTGTCCGCCGCCGCGCCCGGAGATGCCGGCATTGATCGCGCGGGACTGCGCACGCAGATCTGCCTGCGCGGAACCGATACAGTATTGCCAGCCGTTTTGAACTGCACAAAATCCGGCGCAGACTGCCGCACGCTCCATTCCGCGGTTGACCGCATACCGCAGCGCATCCATTCCGCACTGCGCCGGCGCAAAAAAGCACAGCGCATTTCCGACAGGCTGCTCGTTTTGCATTGCCGCAAGCGCCAACTCCCGCTGCAGCCCCGCAATCTCGTACGCACGCTCGTGCAGCGTCTGCTGCATGCGCTCAACGGCCTGCGCTGCCTCGTCGCGCGGTACGCGCAGCAAAAGGGAAATTGCGTGCATCCCCGTATACATGCGCCGATAATCCTCCAGCGCTTCCGCTCCGCAGAGCATGTGGCAGCGCACGCCGCCCTTGTACCGTTCAAAATCGAGAATTTTGATGCATCCGACCTGCCCTGAGGACGTCACATGCGGCGCACAGCACGCGCAGCAATCCACATCGCCAATGGTAACAATGCGCACATTTTCCGTCAATTCCAGCTTGCTGCGGTACTGTATCGACTCCAGCAGCGCAGGATCAGGATATTCTGCCCGCACCGGCAGATCCTGTGCAACCGCTTCGTTGGCAAGCGTCTCCACGCGGTCGAGATCCGCACGCGAAAGAACGCCGTTGTAATCCACTGTCATATCTCCGTCGCCCAAATGGAACCCCACATTGTCCAAACCGAACAAGCGGTGCACGATCCCGGAAACGATATGCTCGCCGGTGTGGTTCTGCATCCTGCGGAACCGCAGCGCAAAATCCAGATTGCCGCATACCATCGTTCCCGCTTCGAGCGGCGCGGAAAGATAATGAACGATCTCATCGCCTTCCATCTGAACATCCAGCACATCCGCGTCCCCAACCGTACCGCGGTCGGCATACTGTCCGCCGCCCTGCGGAAAGAAGGCTGTTCGATCCAAAATCACAGCAAACCGGCCGTCCTGTGCCGCGCAGGAAACCACCTTTGCGGAAAAAGTGCGCAGGAAGCTGTCCTGATCGTACAGTTTTTCTGTCATATCCATCCCCCGTTTCTGTCTTAAAACAGTATAACACAATCCGCGCAAAATAGATAGACCCTTTTCCGCACAAAAATAATTCTCAAAATAATTTCCATAAAAATTGAAAAAAATCAAAAAATCTCTTGACTTTTTTTCGGAATGTGTTATAATGAGTGCCGTTGATTCATCCGGGTGTGGCGCAGTTGGTAGCGCGCTTGACTGGGGGTCAAGAGGCCGTGAGTTCAAGTCTCGCCACTCGGACCATGTGTAAATCGCTGAAATCGTTGAGATATAACGGTTTCAGCGGTTTTTCTTTTCTGCTTCTGCAAAGAACATACGGCTGATTTTGGTCGTTAAATTGATCAGAAATGACGGCTACTGGGAACAAATTGTGAACACTTGAAAGCGCACATTTCCCTATAAACACAATAGCCCGGAGACTTCCGGGCTAAAACCTTTTATGAATCTTTTTCAAAACGAAACTTTTGCGAAAATTTGCGCGTGGCTCCGACGCGTTGAGCAGATGTTTTGCGAACAAGATTTGACCCGCCCGTTACTTCATCTCGGCCAGTTTTTTCAGCCCACTCTTCCGGATCCGGTAAAGCTGCCGCTCCGAATAATCCAATATCTCTCCGACACGTGCCCAGGATTGACGCGTACAATATTATTGCTGATTTGGGAAAACGCTGAATAATTGTTCCGCGAAGCCGCTGTAAAAGGCGGCTTTTTCCTTTGTCCCGATGAACGAAACGGTATACGACACCTCCACGTTTCTGTACCGCCCGTGATCGAGCAGAACGTCGCCGTTCCGACCGGGCACTGAGATGATCTCGAAGTCCGGCTGCGGACCGTTGTGGATGGATTTCGCCTCCACGATCAGACCCATTTCGTAACTGTAGTAGCCGTTGAAAAAGAAGTAGCTCATATCGCCCTCCGAAATCTGCAAATTTGTTTCTCTGATTTATGGAAAAAACCGGATTTAAGTCTTGCACTGAAACAGGAAATGTGTTAAAATATAAATGTATTATGAAAAGTATGACTTGACAAAAGCAAGCGAAAGGTCGATCATCTTGACAGACAGACAGACTTTATAATTCTGTCTTGGAGTATTCCGCAAATTTGAATACTGCGTTTTACGACCGCCTTGGGGCATAACGCTCCACGGACTGTCGTTATTTTTTGGTAACAGTTGCTTGATTTGCTTGGCCATTTCAGCCAATGCCTGATGGTGCGCAAAAATCCATATGGTCAGCGGGCAGACCCAAATCAGCAGTGTTATAAATTCTCAAAGAGCAAGAATCAAAAAACAAGGAGGTATTTTTATGCACAAAACAAAACGGCCGCTCAGCTTTCTGCTGGCGGTGCTGATGATCGTCTCGATGTTCGCGGCGGTGCCGTTCTCGGCGCTGGCGGTACCTGAGGGTACACCCCTGACTGATCAACTACCGTCCACACAAGGAACCTATTATCTGACGCAGGATATCACCATCAGCAGCACATGGCTGGTGCCGTCCGGCGCGACCACCCTCGACCTCAACGGCTACGGGATTCGGATGACCGGAACCGGTACGGTTATTGATGTTTGCCGTGATGCTTCCTGCGTACTGACACTGAATGACAGCCGGCCGACGTATAGCGGCGGAGAAAACAGACCGAGCGGCATTCTTGGCGGCTATATTACAGGAGGGACGGGTTCAACCCATTCTGGTACTTCGGCCGGAACAACAAAGAACACCGGCGGCGGTATATTTGTAAGCAATGCCGTTTTAAATATAAACGGCGGCACAATTACCGGCAACAGCGCTGATTGGGGCGGCGGCATTTACATCAACAATGATTGTACTGTCAATATGACCGGCGGCGCTATTACAGGGAATTCCTGTGCCCGTAACGGTTATGGCGGGGGCGTTTTTTTATCGGCATATTCAACATTCAATGTATCCCATACGCCTTCTATTATGGGCAATTATTATTACAGCTACAACGGTAAACAATACCCAAAAAATGTTCATATGCAGGTTGTTTACAGTGGTGGAAAGCCATTGTATGCAAAATTTACCATTGTTTCCCCCGGACTGACAGCCGGTGCACAGATCGGCATTTATGAGTATCAAACTAACCAGTATCACGTGACCAGCGGATACAGTACGTATCACAGTGGAGTTAATCCGGGAACTTACTTCAGCTGCGACAATGCTGGTTATGCATACATTGTAAATGAGGGCGAACTACTGTCCGTACCCGCGTTCACCATCACATGGCAGAACGAGGACGGTTCTTTGATCGACACAACGACGGTTGCCGGGGGCACCGTGCCCACGCACGCCGATGCGACCAAGGACGCGACCGCAGAGTACACCTACACGTTCGCAGGCTGGACGCCCAAAGTTGCGGCGGCCGATCGCAACGCGACCTATACCGCAACGTTTACCCAGAACGACAGAGAGTAT
>CAMOCU010000055.1 GCA_946610835.1 uncultured Clostridia bacterium
ACGCAGAGTGTACGACATCCTGACGACCGCGCTGACCGGCTATCCGTGCGGCTACCGCACGCTGCGTCTGACGAAGGAGGGGCTGGATGTGCGTTCAGTCCGCATCCAAGGCGTTCAGGCGACTGATCTGCCGCAAAGCGGGTATTCCGAAGAACTGTTGAGCGAACTGACCGGTGATTTGGAAGCGTATGCCAAAGGCTGCTTCAAGGCAGCGTTCAGCATCCGCAAAGAAGGCTTTTTCAGTGAGGAGTCGCTGCGGCGGATTCTCGCGCATTTCGGCGGCGATACACTGCAAAAGCTGATTGACGTCGTCTACCCTGCTTTCTTTGCCAATATTTCGCTGCCGATCTATCGCAAGGATGCCGCGCAGGACGGCAAAAGTCTGCAGCAGATTGCCGAACAGCTCGGGCTTCACATGCCGCAGACAGACGACCGGATCGTGTCTGACACGCTGTACTATTTCATCACCGTCCTGTACAACGGCGACGAATCGGTCGCGTACAACGACGAGCGGATCCTGCTGTTTATGCAGTGTGTGTACAGCGCCATGTACACTTCTCTGCAACAGGTACAGTCCGCACAGCGCGACGCGATCCGTGCCGACTTCCGTGCAAACTTTGCAGGCGCTGCGCTGCCGTACGCCGTCGTTACCGCCGGACGGGCGGCGCTCGCGGGCGTTAAGGACGACGCTCTGCTCGAAGGCGTGCTGCTGCTCGCCTCCCCTGTGATCGACCTTTTTGCCAAAGACAACGACGACACCGCGGACAACGACGTCTTTTTGCCCGACCGTGACGAAAAGCCGGCGACATTCTGGCAAAGCTTGCTGAAAGTGTGCCGCATGATCCGCAAAATCATCACCTTGTATGTGACCGATTCCTTCCGCATTTTCAAAGCCCGCTGGTTCGACTGAACACACCGGGTAAGCACATCCGCTTAAAAACTATTCAAACAGGCTTTGCCGATTCTGTTATAAAAGAATCCGGCAAGGCTTGTTTTTTCAATAAGCCGGAATGTGAAGAGAACGTCATTCGATACTCATCATATTGTCATTTTTCGGGTATATACTGACAATAGACCATGCGGAAGGAGCGATCATGATGAAAACGAACCCTCGAAAATGGCTGGCTCTCCTGCTGACCGCGACAATGCTTTACAGCCTGGCGGCACAAGCGTTTGCGTCGGATCCTTATGCGCCAAACAGCGATGACACTCGAATTCATGCACAAATTGAAGCTGGCTCAGACACGAATATTCTGCGTATTTCTGCCGACCGCTCTACATGGGACTATTGGGTGCAACTCTCTGTCAATGACAGCAGCGATTCGGGCGGCTGCACCATTCCCTGCGTTTCCTTCAATCCGTATGCCGGATCGCCCGTCCGATGCACCTACAATTCTGACGGCACGGTACAAATGCAGCCCTGCTCGCTGTCGGAGCTGGTTGTACAGCGCTTTTGGGTGCAAGCCGAGCGAACCATTACTGTACAGATGAAGACACAGTTCTATTCCTCGTCTACGGACTGTCTGTGCTATGTCCGAACATGTCCGAATGATGAGCCCACTGTTTTCTCGCCCCTCATACTCCCGAACGTGTTCGGATCCATGAATGCAGAATATTTTCCGCTTTGGGATTGCAGCAAAACCTATACGGATTCCAACCACAACGGCGTAATCGATGCGGGAGACAGCGGTTACACGGATCTGGATACAATCCCCTGTTCACACAATATCACAGAGACTTTGATCTTTAGGCAGGATCAGCCCGTTCTGTTCGAAGTCTATATGTGGAAAGAGTGTCAGTATCCGGTGCATAACAGCTATGGTGAAGAGAACAACGCAAATCTTTCGCTGGCATTCACTTCCACGCCACAAATTTCGGAATTTCAGCTTAACGGCAATGCAGTTCTTCTTTCTCCCTCGTTCCCGCCGCAGGAACGCTGGCAGCCCTATCTTCGGTATTATCCGCAGATATCTGAACACAGTGCGTGCGAGTCCATTCCCTGCAGTCTGATTCCGATCAGTTTGAACCCGCGATCCGGCTGCGCGTTTCTGCCTGTCGCCCGCAGCAACAAACTCTATGTCATTCCGCTGGATGAATTCTGGAAACAGCAATATATGATCGATCGTACCGTATATCTCAAATGTGCGCAGTCGCAAGTTTTCGAATTCTACATAAATAGCATGCACATACCGCAAGAATTATGTGTTTATGTAGAAATAATTCCGCAAAGCGGAGGAACTCCGGACTGCAAGAAGTCCTTTTTGTGGATTCCGGGTAGCGACGCGTATTATCCATACCCGGAGAATACCCTTTTCAGTATTTTTCACGATTGGAACAGCAATGGTAGACTGGATCCGGATGAAGTCGATAGATACGAGGAATCCTGGATGTTGAGCAATGAATTGCACAGCGATACGGACGTGAATGATAATCAAGGCTTTTTGTATCGGCTCGAATCAGGCACAACATATCAGCTGCGCATACGCATGTGGCTGGAAGCACAGCTGCGTAATGAATTGTTCCAGCCGTCTCCCTCAATAAGTGCATTTTCCCCGTGTCTAACCATTTTTCCAGCAGGGTATTCCAGCAATGATTTGCTGCCGTACAGCTATACCATTACGGATGAGGGCGCTGTGCTTACGGGATGCGATCCGGATTTTCTGGATATAATGGGCAATGAAATTATCCAGGAAGGCCGCAATCAATTTCATAATTATAATGAGTTTGAAAAAAAGTTGTGCATTCCGGACTGTCTCGGCGGCCAGCCGGTGATCGCGATTGAAGACTATGCTCTCCGTGACATCCCGCCGCATACAATCCTGCTGCCGTCCACAGTGCAGAGGATCGGATCTCATGTATTCGGCAGCGCGCTGCAGACGCTGCATTTGCCGTACGGCGTTCTTCCCGACCCGGATGCATTTGACAGCAGGGACGTTACACTTTGCTGCGGCACAGAAAGCCGTGCGCTGCAAGCATTTGCCGCTTCGTTCGGATTCGGTTATGCTGTGTGCAGTGATCACGGCACAACGCACACGCACGCGTACAATGTTACCATCGTCCCCGCGGGCTTTACACTTCCGGAGAAACGAATCTACACCTGTACATGCGGTGAAACATACGCTGAATACACCGCCGAACCGCTGAATCTGCCACAAATCAGCACAAAAGAACTGCGCATCAAGCCGGGTCAGACCGCACAGACCCCGCTGCATCTGCAGTCGCCTGCGCCGATTCCGGATGTGCATATTGCTGTACAGGCGCCGCCTTGCCTGCGGATGGAATCCGTGCAAGGCGCAACCTTCACTCCGATGGAGGACGGCACGGGATATGTGATCCGCTGCTCACTTCCGGCCGATTTGAACATCCTCTGGCGCGCCGCTCCGGATGCTGCCCGCGGCAATTACACGCTGCACTGGTCCGGCACTTTTCTTTCCACCTTTGCACAGGATGCCGGTGAAACGCTGCGCATATCAGAGAGCGCAAGTGATGCCGTCCTTCCGGAGCGCATTGCCGCAGACGCGGACAGCGACGGCAGCGTGAGTCTGCGGGACGCCGCAGTACTGCGCCGATTCCTTGCGGAAGACCCAGGCGCACAAGCAGATGCGGAAAACGCCGACGTCAACGCGGACGGTATTGTTAATCTGAAGGATCTGACTCTGATTTTGCGCTATCTTGCCGGCGGATGGAATGTAACCCTGCGGTAAGCAGTGAATAAAAAAGGAAACGAGCTTTGCGCGCCTGATGGGAACGCAAAGCTCGTCGATTTATGCTGTTTATCCTTCCGTCGATGGTGCGGTCGTGGGTTCGGGATCGGGTTCTTCCGCCAAAAACGAGGAAGCCGGTCTTTGAATAGACATCCGCATTCCCTCGTCGACATGTGTCGGCATGGGGATTGGCGTGCCGGAAGTCGGCTCCGCGCTCGGTTCGGTCTGTGTCACTTTTTCCTGTGTGACTGCGTGCAGCGTCACATCTGCCTGCGGCATGGTAAATGTATACGTTTTGCTCGTGCTGCCCGGCAGATTACCGCTCTTCCATTCTTGGAACGTATAGCCGCTGCGCACACTGCAGCGCACAGTCACAGTGGTTCCGGGCGCATAGGAGCCGGCGCCGGAAACAGAAAGAATACCGTCGTCGCCCTGCAGTTTGAGCGTATACTGGTTCTGGATACTTTTGGCGGAAAGCTTGATGTTTGCAGACGGCATCACAAAACTGTAGGTCTGTGAATTGCTGCTGGGCGTCCGGGAAGTGTCGGAGGATTTCCAGCCTTCAAAGCTGAATCCGTCAAAGGTGGTACAGCTGACCACAACAGTGGAACCGGCTGTGTATACGCCAGCCCCGGTGACTGAAGCGATTCCTGTTCCCTTTTCGAGCGTGACCGTATACTGTGTCCGTTCTGCGGACGCGGAAAGCGTCAGATTGGCTGCGGGCATGATGAACGTATAGCTTCCGGATGTGCTGTCCGACACACCGCGGACATTGGACGACCACTTGCGGAATACATAGCCGTTCTGCACGGCGCAGGACACGTGTACACGATCTCCGGGGCGGTAATTCCCCGCACCGTTCAGGCCGTACACACCGCTGCCGGATGTGAGCGAAAGACGATACAGATACTGCTCCGCACCGGCTGTCAGAACCACATTGGACGCAGGCATGATGAATGTGTAGCTTTCACCGCGGCCGCCGGATACGGCGCTGTTGCTGCTTGTCCAGAATGCGTTGCGGAAGTTTTCGTTTGTCTTGCAGCGCACGGTAACCTTTGTTCCCGGCGCAAAGCTGCCGTCACCGGACACGGAATACACGCCCTCTCCCGGCCATGTAAAGACAGAATATTTCTTGACGGCAGGCGCAGGCTGCGTCGTTTCGGTTTTTGGCGCAGCGTGCGGCATGGCGGGCGCGGTTGTTTGGGCAGGCACGACCTGCTGGACGAGCTGCACCTGCACCTGCGGCGCAGCGGGTTTGGATTCAGGCTGTACGGTTGTCTTGGCAACGGCACGATTGGTAGTTTGCGTTTCGGGCATTGTCGCGGCCGGAGCTGTTGTTTCCTCCGGCAGCTGCGTTGCAGTCTCGGCTGGCGATACGGAAGTCGTACAAATCTCCGTAACTGAAACGGGCTCAGTTTCCTGCGCGTTCACCGTTGCAGCGGCGGAATGTGCATGCACAGCCAGCACCACGCACAGTACCGCGGCAGCAGTGCCCAGAAACGCGGATAACACTTTGGCGGCAAATTTCAGATTGATACTCATAATGGTTTCTCCCTCTTTTTTTTTACACATTTTAGTATTCTGTCCTCAAGGACACGCTTACTATAGCACAAAAAATCAAGGCTGCAGGGAGAATGTATAATTTGATGCGGGATTTGTAAAAAATAAGGCTTCCGACATGCAGAAAAAGAACAATTGTACAATACAAAAGGCGGCAGGAAAACCTGCCGCCGATGGAATTCACTTTTATTCGCTTTCGGGGACGATCACGCCGTATCCGCCGGCTCCCCGCTTGTACACTACGTTGACATCACCGGTCTCCGCATTGCGGAACATGTAGAACAGGTGGCCGAGCAGATTCATCTGCAGGATAGCCTCCTCCACGCTTTCGGGCTTGAGTGCGACCGCCTTGGTGCGCACCACGTCGAACTGCTCCTCTTCCGTCACGGCTGCGTCTGTTTCGGCAATGATTTCATCAAGATTGCCGGCACGCAGTTTCTTTTCCAGACGGGTCTTGTTTCTGCGGATCTGACGGATGATGGCGTCGATACAGTTGTCCAGCGCCTCGTTCATGTTCTGGGCGGATTCTTCCGCGCGGAAAATCATCCCCCGGCTGGCGACCGTCACCTCCACGATCTGGCTGGATTTTTCCACCGTGGCTGTCACCTTGGCCTGCGCCGATTCATCGAAAAACTTGGCGACCTTTGCCAGCTTTTTTTCGGCGTGCTCTTTGAACGAATCTCTGGGCGTACATTTTCTGCCTGTAATGATGATCTTCATAACGTCATCCTCCTACTCTATGGCTTACGCTTCCTTTGGAAGCAAGTATAGTATAGCACATATTTCACAAAAAGTAAAGAGGAAATGCAGATTTTTTTAATAAATATTCACAATCCATGCACAATTACAAAACTGCATGGGCATGGCGTGTGACGTGACAGCCCACATTCAGTGCAACCGGGAGTCCCGCAATATGCGTCGGCGCAGTCTCGATTGCCACGCTCAATGCCGTTGTACGACCGCCGAATCCCTGCGGGCCGATGTCGAGCGTGTTGATCCGTTCGAGCAGACGCGCTTCCATTTCGCGATAAAAGGGGTCGGGATGCTTTTGCGCAACCGGCCGGCAGAGCGCGCGCTTGGCCAGCAGCGCGCAGCTTTCAAAGTCGCCGCCCAATCCCACGCCCAGCACCATCGGCGGGCAGGGATTGCTGCCGGCTGTGCGCACGGCGCTGACAAGATAATCCTCGATCTCCTGTTGTGTGGCGGACGGTGTGAACATGCGCAGTGTGCTCATGTTTTCGCTGCCGAATCCCTTCGGCGCAGCCGTGAGCG
>CAMOCU010000056.1 GCA_946610835.1 uncultured Clostridia bacterium
GCTCGTCAAAGTCGAGATAATCCCCGATCGCGCAGTTGAATCCGGGGTGCCCGCCAAGCGAAAAGAACATATCCTTGTCGTCCCGGTTGACCACCGTGTGCGTAGCGCGCAGCGTGTTGCCCAGCAATTCATAACGCACATAAAACTCGAACCGGAAGGGGTACATTTCCAGCGTGCTTTCGTCGCTTTTCAGCACAAACAGCGCCTCGTTGCGGGCGCAGGAAACACATTCAAAAGTCCGCTTGCGCGCGAATCCGTGCTTTTGCATTGTATATGTCTTCCCGTTGTAGCGGTACCGGTCATCGAGCAAACGGCCGATAATGGGGAAAAGAACCGGCGCCTGGCCGTACCAAACGGCAGGATCTCCCTGCCAGAGATATTCGTAATCGTCCGCCTTGCCGATCAGCGAATGCAGTTGTGCGCCGTCGTCCGCGATCTGCGCGCGAAGATAGTCGTTTTCAATGGTTCGGATCATTGTCATTATTCCTTTACTCTTCAATTGTCAAAACAGCTTTGCCGCCCTGAATATGAATGCAGTGAACCGGGCAATTTTCAACGCATTTGCCGCAGCCCGTACACAGCGACGGATCGATATGCGCGCAGAAATTCACGACCGAAACGGCGCCCGTTTCGCACCCTTTGGCGCACTTCATGCAGCCGATACAACCGGCTGTGCACTGCTTGCGCGTGAGAGCGCCTTTTTCCTGGTTGCGGCACAACACGGCAGGAATCCCCTGATTTTTGGGGACAACGTCAATCAGATGTTTGGGGCAAACCGCGACACACCGCCGGCACGCATGGCAGCGGTCCGGATGAATACGCGCCACTCCATCGCACAGCGTGATTGCGTCAAAAGGACATTCTGCCACACAATCGCCGAAGCCCACGCAACCGAAAGCGCATTCCTTGGGGCCGCCGAAAACCTGCACGGCCATCCGGCAGCTCTCAATTCCGACATATTCCAGCTTGTTTTTGGCGTTTTGATGCGCGCCGCAGCAGCGCACCACAGCCGTCATCGGCACGGAAGCCGAAACGGCCAGGCCGGTGATCTGCGCGATCTCCTGCGCTGCTTCCGCGCCGCCGGGCGAGCAAAGGGAAGTGTTGGTCGTTTTGCCTTCGGAAAGCGCCTGCGCATAGCCGTCGCAGCCGGAAAAGCCGCACGCGCCGCAATTGGCGCCGGGCAGACAGGCACGGATGCGCTCGGTCTTTTCATCCACCGGCACGGCCATGACCGCCGAAGCAATCGCCAGCCCGAGACCCGCAATCAGCCCGATTGCGGAAACCAGAATCACCGCAAATAAAATCGGATGCATTCTCCCGCGCCTCCTTTAACCGAAAATATTTTCAATCACGCCTCCGAATCCCAAAAAGGAAACGGACACGAGCGACGCCGCCACAAGTGTGATCGGCAGACCTTGCATGAATTTCGGGACATTGGCGTGTTCAAGCTTGCTGCGCACACCAGCAAACATCACCATCGCGAGCATGAAACCGAGTCCTGCGCCAATGGAATTGAACATCGAAGCCGCAAAACCGAATGCCGCGTCCGCCGAAGCTTTTTCAACGTTCAGCAGCACCACGCCCAGCACCGCGCAGTTGGTTGTGATCAGCGGCAGATAAATTCCCAGCGCGTTGTACAGCGCGGGAATGTACCGTTTGAGCACGATCTCGACAAGCTGCACAAGCGCAGCGATCACAAGGATAAAGACAATCGTCTGCAGATACTCCAGATTGTTGCGCACAAGCAGGAATTTGTTGATCGGATATGTGACCGCGGTGGCCATCGCCATGACGAAAATGACCGCCGCCGACATGCCGACCGCTGTCTTGAGCTTTTTCGATACACCGAGGAAAGGACAGATCCCGAGGAATTTGGACAAAACAAAATTCTCCGTCAGGATAGCCGTCAGAAGGATCGCAATGTAATACTTCATGCTTCAGCGCCCTCCTTTTCCGTCTCGTTATCCGCACGCAGCGCACAGCCGGCCGCCATCGGGCAGCTTGCGCAGTCACGCAGCTGCGCCTTTTGCCTGCCCTTGCGTTCGGCAATGCGGTTGGCGCACGCCATCAGCAGGCCGAATGTGAAAAAGCCGCCGGGCGCGAGAATAAAGATCAGGATCGGTTCCATGCCCGGAATATGCGAAAACACATCAACGCCGGTAAAGGACGTCCAGCCGAACAGACCAAGCAGACTGTCCGCGCCGCTGAACAGCGTTCCGCTGCCGAAAAATTCACGCACTGTTGCCATGCAGAACACAGCCGCCGTGAAACCGATTCCCATGCCCAGACCGTCCGCGGCAGATGCGAGCACAGGATGCTTGCCCGCAAACGCTTCCGCTCTGCCGAGCAGGATACAGTTGACCACGATCAGCGGCAAGAATACGCCGAGCGCGGCGTCCAGCGCGGGCACAAACGCCTTGACCAAAAGCTGCAGGATCGTCACAAAGGACGCAATGATCACAATGTACGCCGGGATGCGCACCTTGGACGGGATCACCTTGCGCAAAAGCGAGATGACCATGTTGGAGCACAGCAACACCAGCGTCACGGAGATTCCCATGCCGATGGCATTGACCATGGACGTGCTGGTCGCCAGCGTGGGACATGTGCCCAGAACAAGACGCAGAACGGGATTTTCCGTCAGCAGTCCCTTGCGGAATTCCTGACCGATTGTTTTTTTCTCAGCCAAGCTGCGCGCCTCCCTTCGTGATGGTCTGATAGGTTTGCAAGGCCATGTTGACCGCTTCGGCAACGCCTTTGGATGTGTAAGTCGCCCCGGTCAGCGCGTCGATGCCGTTGGCCGCCTGTTTGCTGGCCGTGGAAACGCCGATCTTTCCGGACATGCCGGCAAACTGCGCCTTGAATTCCGGCTTCTTGGCGTTCTGACCGAGACCGGGCGTCTCGTCGCTCACGTCGAGGATCTCAACGCCGCCGACCGTTCCGTCCGGCAGCACGCCGGTCATCACTGTTACGTCTCCGCCGTATCCTTTGGCCGCGGTCGTGAATGTGTAGCCGATCACGCGCTCGCGGTAATCGAGCGCCGCGGCGTATGTTACGTCGCCGCTTTGCTGCGGGTCGCCGAATGACGCGGCGTCCGGGAACAGCGAAAAGCGCGCTTCATTTTCCGTTTGCGCCGCGATCTCTTCGATTTTGTCGTGCGTTACGGAGTTGGTCGCAGCCAGCAGCGCCGCCGCTACAAGACAGATCACAAACAATGCGATTGCAGGCTTGAGGATTGCTTTCATGCCGCCGCCTCCTCTCCGTCCTTTTTGCATTTGCGCTTTTCACGCGTTACGCCAAACGGGCGCGGCGCAGTCAGCGCGTCGATGTGCGGAACCAGAATGTTCATCAGAATGATGGAAAAAGACACGCCCTCGCTCATGTTGCCGAACAGACGGATCAGCGACGTCAGAAGTCCGCATCCGACGGCAAAAATCACCTTGCCGGATGTGGATGTGGGCGATGTGGCATAGTCGGTCGCCATAAAAATCGCACCCAGCAGCAGCCCGCCGCTCAGCAGTTCGTAGGCCGTAAAGGTCAGCGGATCCTCCCCGGCCGTCAGTGCGCGCAGGAACATACAGACCGCGACAGTGCCCACATAGCACAGCGGAATCACAGGCGTAATGACGCGGCGGACGACAAGATAAATTCCGCCCAGAACCAGCGCCGCGCCGCAGACCTCGCCCAGGCAGCCCGCCTTTGCAAAGCACATGCTCAAAAGCGCAGGCATGTCGCCCTCGCCGCTTTTGAGGATCGCAAGCGGCGTCGCGCTCGTAATCGCGTCCGGAGCCGCGCCCCGCCAGGCAAAGGGCGTCGCCCAATTGGCGAGCATCGCCTTGGGGAAAGAAACCATCAAAACAATACGGCCGAGCAGTGCGGGATTGACAAAGTTTTCGCCGATGCCGCCGAACATCTGCTTGACCACCACAATTGCCACCAGCGAACCGAAGCCCGCCATCCAGAACGGGATGGTAGACGGCAGGTTGAACGCAAGGATGATTCCCGTTACAACCGCACTCAGATCCCCGATGGTATTCGCGCGGCGCATCACACGCCGGCTGAGATATTCGAACAAAACGCAGCAGGCCACGCAGACGCCCGTCACGGCCAGTGCGCGCCAGCCGAAGATCACCACGGACGCGACAAGCGCCGGAACCAGCGCAAGAATCACATCCAGCATAATCAGCGTCGTCGTGTCGCGCGTGCGGAAATGCGGCGACGCGCTTGCTGTCAAAAGTCGACCGTCAACCATTGCGTGCAGCCCCCTCTCGGATGATTGTTTTTGCCAGACGCATCGTCTGTACCAGCGGTTTGCCCGCCGGGCAGGCGAACGCGCAGGAACCGCACTCCATGCAGACCATGGCGCCCATTCCGCTGAGCGTATCGGCGTCCGCCGCGCGCAGCACCCGCGCAATCGACCCGGGCTGCAGATGCATCGGGCAGGTCGCGGCGCAGCGGCCGCAGTTGATGCAGTCCGTTTCTTTTTTCAGGCTGTCCGCCTCGGAAAAAGCAAGAATGGCGTTGTTTTGTTTGAGCACGGGAATGTCGGTGCTGATGACCGCCAGCCCCATCATCGGCCCGCCGGTGATGATTTTGTGCGGCGCGGATTTGAACCCGCCGCAAAAGTCGATCACCTCGCCGACCTGCATGCCCACCGGCACGCGCACATTTTTCGGCTCGCAGATGGCGGAGCCGTCCACTGTCAAAGAGCGGCTGACAAGCGGCTTGCCCGTTTGGGCATACCGCGCGATAAACGCAACAGACGCAACGTTCATCACCAGGCACCCCACGTCTGACGGCAGCTTGCCGGGCGGCACGCGCCGTCCCGTGGCGGAATAGATCATCACTTTTTCCGCGCCCTGCGGATAAATGGAATTGAGCCGCATGACCGTTACAACGCCCTTTTCCAGTTCAAGTCCGCGCGCAACGTCGGACAGCGCACGGATCGCCTGCGGCTTGTTTTTTTCAACGCAGATCACGACCTTCGGAATCTGCAGAAGAATGCGCAGGATATTGACGCCGGATAACACATTCCAAGCGTTTTCGATACACTCGCGGTCGTCCACCGTAATATATGGTTCGCATTCCGCCGCGTTGACGATCAGCGTGTCGATCGTCCCGGGCTTGAACGCAATTTTGACATGGCTCGGGAATCCCGCGCCGCCAAGACCGACCAGGCCGGATGCCCGCACCGCTTCAATCAGGGATTCGCGCGTGTCCATCTTCGGCGGATGCAATCCCTCAAACGGGCGCATCTCGCCGTCTGATTCGATCGTCACGGCCTGCGATACGCGTCCGTTGGGCAGCGTGATGTTGCCGATCCCCTTGACCACGCCGGAAATCGACGCGTGAATCGGCGCGCTGACGTATTCGGCGCTGTCGGCAATGCATTGACCGACCGACACCGCATCGCCCACCTTGACAATGGGCGCGCAGGGTTTGCCGATATGCATCTGCATCGGCAGAACAACCTGCTGCGGAGCCGGAACGCGGACAATGGGACATTGCGCCGTATTTTTATGGTGCAGCACCCGAACGCCGCCGCGGACTTTGCCGACCGCGGAACGAACGTCGGACAATGGTTTGCTCATTTGTAATACGCCTCCAATCTGACAGGATAAAACAATACAAAATAATTATAGAGTCTGTGCGGACAAAATGCAAGCAATTTTTCATTTTTCCTGTACAAACAGTTGACATTTTTTTGCGCGGTGTTTAGAATAGGCTTGATAAAAAAGGACGGGATGCACAATGAGAAAAGAATCGGTACAGACGACATACGGCTATTCGCCGCAGGATTACAAAAAATTCCGCCGCCTGGGCGTGCGGTATCTATTGCTGTTTTCTTTGTTGTACTGCTTTCTCTACTGCACGCGGCTGAATCTTTCCGGCGCAGGCGCGGCGATGATGGAGGGGCTGCACTGGAGCAGCCGGGAAATCGGCGTACTGACCGGAACGCTGTTCTGGACATACGGCATCGGGCAGCTGGTCAACGGACGGCTGAGCGAAATATACGGCACAACGCGTTTTCTCACACTGTCCGTTCTGCTTTCGTGCGCAATCAACGTTTTGATGGGCTTTCAATCTGCGCTGTGGATTATGGCGATCCTGTGGGGAATCAACGGATACTGCCAATCCATGGCATGGACGCCCGGCATTGCCGCACTGACCAACTGGTGGCCGGGCGACCGGCGCGGTTTTGCCACAGGATTTGCCCACGCCTTTTCCGGCTTCGGCCAGGCTGTCGCCACGCTGGCTGTCGCCGCTTCGCTGCGTCTGCTTCCCGCGCAAGGATGGCGCAGCGCATTCTGGCTGCCTGCCGTGCTTCCGCTGGCGCTTCTGGCGTTGTTTCGTCTGTTCACGGTCGCCTCGCCCGGCAATGCAGGGCTGGCGGAGTATACCGAATCCGACCCGAAACGGGCGCAGGCCGAAGCGCAGATGCGTGCCTTGCTGCGCGACAAAGGCAAGCTTTATCCTTATAAACACGTTCTGTCCGACGGCCGCTTT
>CAMOCU010000057.1 GCA_946610835.1 uncultured Clostridia bacterium
ACGGAAAAAGATCCATTCCTTCGTGCGCATCGGATTGAATCAGTGCTTCCTTAGTCCGCAAAAACCGCAATGTATCAAAAAAACCGGATTCATCGTGAATCCGGTGCATGAGATATTGGTTGACGGAAATATTCGAAGCTTCCTTAAATGAGTCCGCTTTGCTGTTTGGCGGCTGTGATCGTATTTTGCATGAGCATGGCGATCGTCATGGGGCCAACGCCGCCGGGAACCGGAGTGATCGCAGAAGCGACTTCGCTGACCGGATCAAAATCCACATCGCCGCAAAGCTTGCCTTCAGCATTGCGGTTGATGCTCACGTCAATGAGCACAGCGCCCGGTTTGACCATGTCGGCCGTGATCAGCTTTTCCTTTCCGACTGCACAGACAAGAATATCAGCCTGCCGCGTATAGGCGGCAAGATTTGGCGTTCGGGAATGGCAGATCGTTACCGTACCGTTGGCCTGCAAAAGCAGCAGCGCCATGGGCTTGCCGACAATATTGCTGCGTCCGAGTACAACACAATGCTTTCCCTCAACCTCGATCCCTTCGTATCGCAGCATTTCCATCACGCCGGCAGGCGTGCAGGGCAAAAGCTTCGCGCTGCCAATTGTGATCTGCCCGACGTTGACAGGGTGAAAAGCATCTACATCTTTTTTGGGGTCAATTGCGAGCAAAAGCTGACGTTCGTCCAGAGAACGAGGAAGGGGAAGCTGGCAAAGGATGCCGTGAACAGCAGGATCTGCATTGAGCTTTGCGACTTCATCCAGCAGTGTCTGTTGGTCTGTGTCGGCCGGAAGTTGAATGGTGAAGGAACGCACGCCGATACGTTCACAGGCGCGCTGCTTGTTGCGCACATAAACCTGCGACGCCGGATCCTCGCCCACCAGAATAACTGCCAGACATGGTTCAATGTTCTTCTCCTTGAGTGCTGCAACTTCTGCCGCACACCGATCCAGCACTGCCGCGGAAATCACTTTGCCGTCGATTCGTTTAGCTGCCATGATACGTCCTCCTATTTTACAGTGATATTGGAAACATATCCGTTATCCTGTGTTATGACGGAATAATCTACTTTTTTATGAGCTACCCAATTGTTTTCGATGTCTTTGAGCGCATCGGATGCGGCCGCGTCTGCGTTCTGCAGCGCGGATAACCCGACAACGCCCTGCACATAACCGGCTGTAATCGGGTCAAAGGACAGCGAATCTGTTTGTACCGCCTGCAAAACCGGCAAAAACAGCGCACTGAAATCCAGTATCACCGAGCACAAATATCCTGCGCCCCCGTCGGAATGCATATCATAGCCGAATCCGATACAGGCAACGTTTTTATCGGTTTTCCCGTCAGCGCCTGACGCTGCGACTGTCATCGGAAGTGCGCTGTACACCGATTGAATCAGCAAATCACAGTGATCCTCGGTCAGCATTTGTTGCGCAAGCGCCTGTTCAAGAAACAGATCCATGTCACTTCCGGTAAATCGGACAATTACATTGGCATCGGATTCCGCATCCTTCAACCCCTGACCAAATGCGTTGATCCATTCCTTTGTAAAGCGATCATCTTTACACGCTGTAAAGCCTATCTGCTTTGCACCCTGAACAGCAGCCACCCTTCCGGCAAGGTAAAAACCTTCCGATGCATTTTCTGAATAAGAAATCACGTTGGGCAGATCGCTATGCGTACCGCGATATTGCAAAAAAACAATATCCGGATAATTTGCGCTGGCCTTTGCGGAGAAACTGTCGTAAATTTCATCCGTAAAGATTATTACTTTACAATCTTTTTCGGCAAAGTCGGAAACCACCTCAGATGCCGATGGCTTTGCCGGTTGCGTAATGGGAACGGCCTTTACGTGCAGCTTCCCCTTTTCGTCGGTGAAAGATTCCGGCTCTGCGCTTGTCGTCTCCCGCTCTGTTTCCGATTCTTTAGAGCTGTTTTCCGTCAGGTTGGTTATTTCCGTTTCGGAATGCAATTGATCCTCGGAAAGTCCCATTTGCTCAATGGCTTTTTCAATACCGATGCGCTGAAAATAAGATGGTCTGCCGGACAATGCATTGTCCGCATAAACCACACCGATCTGCAAAGCATCATCGGAAATCACCTTGACAGGATCTTTGGCGCGTGTACAAGCCGCCATTGCCAGCAGACAGATAGCCGCCAGAAACAAAGAAATGTATTGCTTAAAATGTTTCATAGTTCTTCCTCTGTGTTTGTACAAACGACCGCTCTGCCAAAAACAAAGCGGTCGTGTTGTGTTTTCAGATGATCAGATCAAAAACAACAGGAAGGCTCCGCCGCCGACCACAGCAAGCGCAAGCATCAAAATGAAGCCAAGAATCAGAAGCAGGAAAAATCCGTTCATGGCCACGCCGCCCCAAAAAACAGTTTGTGTGACATGTGTGTTTACGCCTTGTGAGATGTCCTGCCATTGCAGATATACATCCTTGCCGCTGCGGTAATAACTGTCGTTTCCAACGGCTTCCATTTTGCGTACAGCACGAAAGCCGCATTCATCCAATCCTTCGGCAAAAAGCGCTGCCATTTGTTCATCCTTAAGCGTAATATGGGAAACGGTACGCAGTTCATCGCACCTTCCTGTACGGCGCAGATGTCCGGGAATAAATCCGGCATTCCACCAGTGTGTGTCATACGGATGTGTGTATTCCATCTCGTACTCTCCGGAACGGGCGTTTTGGCGGTACATTGTGTTGCCGATTTTGATATCCGGCTCATCTGTTGCTGCGCCATAGTGCGCAATCAAGGATGCGGTGCTTTTGCCCTCCGGTTTGTTATACACGCCGATCTCGCTGCCATAGAAAACAAGACCGTATTGACCTTTCCACATCTGCACCATCCAGTCCTTGCCCTCGTAGGTAAAGAAGACGCGCACATAATCGTACTCAATCCAGTAAAGTGGTGCGATTGTATCGTATATAAAATTAAATCCGAAGTATTTTTGCCAGCAGTCTACGTCGTCGGTATAGTAATAATCGCCGTCATAATTGTAGCGATAGCCGAGGATAGACTTTTTTTCCAAAAGATCGCGCCAAAAACGTGACGGACGAACAACGTTGACCGTGAATTCCGCACTGCGTTTTTGATCTTTTGTTTGCACCGTGATGATTGCGGAACCGATTGCTATGCCTTTTACCACACCGGTATCAGAGACAACAGCGATGCCTTCATCGTTGCTGCTCCAAGTCACAGGATCATCGGTGTTGACGGACAATGTAAGCGTTTCGTTACGGTGTACCCGGTGTGTGTTCGCCGTGATTTCCAGCAACGGTTCTGCGTCCTGTGCTCCAACGGGAACAAGTGCTGCATACGCACAAATCAGCAGCATGGCCAGAAATGCGGACAGCGTTCGTTTACAAGTTCGTTGCATTGTAAAATCCCCCTATGCTATTTTACGTCCGAAAGACAAGTCCTTCGGTATTTTACTTCATCATTTATATGCCAAAGAGCAGTTGTGCATTCCTGCACGAAAGATTTAAGATTTCCTGTGCCGGCAAGTTCAGAACATCTGATAATCTCTCTGCAACAAACGGAATCATTGTGGAGTCGCAACGCTTGCCGCGGAAGGGAACGGGCGCCATATAGGGACAATCGGTTTCCAGCAGAAGACGATCGGTTGGAATTGCGGCTGCCGCTTCGAGCGGTTTACGTGCATTTTTAAAGGTTACTGCACCGCCGAAACCGAGATACAGCCCCAGAGCCACAGCTTCCTTCGCTGTTTCGGCGCTGCCGCTGAAACAGTGCAGCACGCCTTTGGGCTTGTATTTGTGCAGCAGTGCCATTGTGTCCGCGTGCGCTTCCCGGTCATGAATGATTACGGGTTTGTCCAGCTCAAGGCTGATTTGCAGCTGTGCTTCAAAAAAAGCGATCTGCATCGGTTTATCGATGTCGTAGTGATAATCCAGCCCGATCTCGCCCACGGCGACGCATTTGGGGTGCTGCCAGAACGGCATCATCCGCTGCCGCAGCGAATTGAGTGCGCCAAAGCCCTCGCAATCCTCCGGGTGTATGCCGCACGCCGCATAAACATACGGGTAAAGCTCTGCCAGCCGAACGGCTTCGCGGCAGGAACGCTCGCTGCACCCGCAGTCAATGACAAATCGAACGCCTTTTTCCGGCAACGCAGCAAGCAGCGCGTCACAATCCGCATCAAAGGCTTCATCGTCATAGTGGGCGTGCGTGTCAAAAATATTGTCCATCATCGGATTTTTGCACCCGCAGGAACATTGTCAACCAGCACGACCTTAACATCCTCACCGCAGTCTGCAGCCAGAATCATGCCCTGACTTTCGACGCCGCAAAGGACGGCAGGCTTAAGATTTGTAACGCAAACTACTGTATGACCGATCAGATCCTCCGGCTTGTACCATTTGGCAATCCCGGAGGCCACAGTTCTCGGTGTGCCGGAACCATCGTCCAGCGTTAAACAAAGGAGCTTTTTCGCGCGCTTGACCGGCACGCAGTCCAAAACTTTTGCAGCAGTCAATTCCACCTTTGCAAAATCCTCAATACCGATTTGTGCCAGACCGGGCACGGTTTTGGGTTTCGCAGATTCCGCTGCGGACTGCGCATCGGAAACAGTTTGGTGGCGCGATTCGATTTCCGCAAGCATTTTTGCCATATCCATTCGTGCAAACAGGGGAGTAGCGGTGCCGACCGTATGACCGGCAGGCAGCGCGCCGAAGGTTTGCAGGGATTCAAGCGAATCCAGATCCGTTCCGATCTGCTCGAGGATCTTTGACGCGGTATCCGGAGTAAAAGGCTTGAGCAGAACAGCGATAAAGCGGATGGATTCGACCAGATTGTACAGCACAGTGGACAACCGGTCGCGCTGCGTTTCATCCTTGGCCAGCGCCCACGGAAGTGTTTCGTCAATATATTTGTTGCTGCGCCGTGCGAGTGCAATGACTTCTGCCACAGCGTCAGCCATACGGAATTCGTCAATGGCTTTGGTCATAGCCGGCAGCACGCGCAGCGCGGCGGCACGCAGATCATCGTCAAATTCTCCGGCGGCGGTATTGCAAGGCAATGTTCCGTCAAAATACTTGTTTGCCATTGCGACAGTGCGGTTGACCAGATTGCCGAGGATATTCGCAAGATCTGTGTTATATCGCTCGATAAAGGTTTCGTATGTCAGGGATCCGTCGTTGGCATGCGGCATTTCAGACAGCAGATAATAACGCACGGCATCCACGCCGAACAGCTCGACCATTTCATCGGCGTAGATCGTGTTGCCGCGAGATTTGGACATTTTATCCATCCCGATCAACAGCCACGGATGCCCATACACCTTCTTGGGCAGCGGCTCTCCAAGCGCCATCAGCACAATCGGCCAGTAAATCGTGTGGAAGCGAACAATATCTTTGCCGATGATATGCACATCGGCAGGCCAATATTTTTTGTACAGCTCGCCGCTGCCGTCCGGATCGTAACCGAGCGCGGTAATATAGTTGGACAGCGCGTCAATCCAGACATAAATCACATGCTTGTCGTCAAACGTGACCGGAATACCCCATTTGAACGAAGAACGGGAAACGCAGAGATCCTGAAGTCCCGGCTTGATAAAATTGTTGAGCATTTCCTTTTTGCGGCTTTCGGGATAGATGAAATCGGGATTCTGCTCAATGTGCTCTTCCAACCGCTTCTGGTATTTGCTCAGGCGAAGGAAATACGCTTCCTCGCGCGCTTTTTTGACCTCGCGGCCGCAGTCCGGGCATTTGCCGTCTACAGCCTGCGTCTCTGTCCAGAAAGATTCGCAGGGTTTGCAGTAATATCCTTCGTACTCATCCTTGTAAATATCGCCCTGATTGTAAAGCTTCTCAAAGATTTTCTGCACAGCCTTTTCATGGTAATCATCGGTTGTGCGGATGAACTTGTCGTATGTTGTGTTCAAAAGATCGCAAATGCCGCGGATCTCGCCGGAAACCTTGTCCACAAATTCTTTGGGTGTAACGCCGGCCTCGCGGGCTTTGTCTTCGATCTTCTGACCGTGCTCGTCTGTACCGGTCAAAAAGAAAACATCATAATCCTGCATGCGGCGAAAACGCGCGATCGCATCGGTCAAAACGATTTCATAGGAGTTGCCGATATGCGGTTTGCCGGATGTATAGGCGATTGCTGTGGTGATATAATAGGGTGTTTTGGACATTCTTGTCTCTCCTTCGGTTTAAACTAACTTTTAGTATACCAAATATATACCAAAAAAACAATAGTTATTTTCAGCTTTATCAAAATGTCAGTGTTTGTGTTCTCGTTTAAGGATTCACGACATGAATCGGCGCGCCTGAAAAGAACGCGCGCAGATTGTCCTGACAAATGCGCATCAGCCGCTCGCGCGTTTCAAAAGCCGCCCAGGCAATGTGGGGCGTAACAATACACTTTTCGTGGAACGCTATAGGATTATCCGATGCGGCAGGCTCCGCGGACAGCACATCCACTCCGCATCCGGCAATGATCCCTTTGTCCAGCGCGTCGCGCA
>CAMOCU010000058.1 GCA_946610835.1 uncultured Clostridia bacterium
GCTGCCGTAGAAGCGGCCGCGCGCAGATACCGCGGCAAGCCGATTATCAACTCGGTCAACGGCAAAGAAGAAAGTCTTGCGTCCATTCTGCCGATTGTCAAAAAATACGGCGCCGTCGTCGTGGGCTTAACGCTCGACGAAAACGGGATCCCGCCTACAGCACAGGGGCGTCTGGAAATCGCGCGGCGAATCGTGAACCGTGCGGCACAGTACGGCATCCCGCCGCGGGATGTACTGATCGACACACTGGTGCTCACCGCATCTACCAATCAAGACATGGTGCAGGAAACGACCCGTGCCGTTACAATGGTCAAGCAGGAACTGGGCGTCGGAACCGTACTCGGCGTGAGCAACGTTTCCTTCGGACTGCCCGCACGGGAACTGATCAACCGCACTTTTCTTGCCTGTGCGCTCGGTGCCGGACTGGATATGCCGATTCTCAATCCGCTCTCCCGTGCTTACATGGATACCATTGATGCGTTCCGTGTGCTGCACGGCGAGGACAAACAGGCCGCTGCGTTTATCGCCGCGCACGCGGACGCCCCGGCGGAAATGCTGCAGACCGCCGAGGACGATCTTCGCACACTGGTGCTTTCCGGCCAGCGCAGCGGCGTGCGCGAACAGGTGCGCAAAATGCTTGACGCGCAGAAAACGCCGCTGGAAATCATCAACGCCTTCCTGATTCCCGCGCTCGACGAAGTGGGGCAAAAATTTGAACAAGGCGTGTTCTTCCTGCCGCAGCTGATCGCGTCGGCACAAGCGGCGCGCGAAGGGTTTGACGAAATCAGCGCCTGCTCCCCCGGCGGCAGCCGCAAGGGAGAGAAGATTCTGCTTGCCACTGTCAAAGGCGACATTCATGACATCGGCAAAAACATTGTGAAAATGCTGCTGCAAAATTACGGATATGACGTTGTGGATCTGGGCAAGGATGTGCCGCCGGAAACGATCGTTGAAACGGCGCGCACACAAAACATTCGTCTTGTCGGACTGAGCGCACTGATGACGACAACCGTACCCTACATGGAAGAAACCGTACAAGCACTGCGGAAGGCCACGGCCTGCAAGGTCATGGTCGGCGGCGCGGTACTCACACAGGCGGACGCCGACCGCATGCAAGCGGATTATTACGCCAAAGACGCGGCCGAAGCGGCACGCATTGCTGAAGAAGTTTTCAGCGGAGGTTTCATATGCAGGTAAACAGAAAGATTCAATTCCGTCCCGACGGGACGCTCAAAATTCTGCAAGTCAGCGATGCGCAGGATATGCACATCGTCCGTCCGGAAATGATTCGGATGCTTAACGAGATCTACGATACCGAACAGCCGGATCTGGTCGTCTTTACGGGTGACAACATTCTGGGCAACCACGTGGATGATATGCCCATCGGTTCCGTGCATCCCAAACGCAGCAAACATTTCACGGAAAAGCGCATCCGCACGTCTTTGCGGCATATTCTTGAGCCGCTTGAACTGCGGGATATTCCGTTCACCATGACATACGGCAACCACGACGACCGCAATGCGCTCACACAGCGGGAACAGGCGGAAATGTGGAAGGAATACAGCGATTTCTTTGGTTTGAACGAGGATGAAACTGTCCCGTGCGATACGTTCAATGTGCCGATCTACAGCAGCGACGGTGCGCACATCGTGTACAACCTGTATTTGATGGACTCCGCAGGCGTTCTCGAAAACGGCGAAGAATACGAATCTGTCCAGCCGGTTTCACTGGATTGGTACCGCCGCACATCCGAAGCGCTGCAGGCGCAAAACGGCGGCAAACCGGTGCGTTCGCTGATGTTCCAGCACATTCCTTTCCCGGAAATGGCGCAGGTTTTCATGCCGTGCGCGCCGGGCGATCCGGGCGCGATCCGCAGTTACGCGGGCGGATATTACCGTCTTGACCCGAAAAAAGCAACCGGGTTTGCCTACGAACATGCTTTCCTGCCGCAGGATCACGGGCAGCTGGCCGCTGTTCTTGCGCGCGGCGACGTGGATGCAGTCGTTTCCGGTCATCTGCATCTCAACGGATTCGACGGCATCGTCCAGGGGCAGCGCGTTATCGCCACGCCGGGCGCATCCTTCCGATCCTACGGCCTGCCACAGACGCGCGGCGTGCGCGTGTTCAATCTGCGCGAGGACAATCCGTCCGATTTTGAAACACATACCATAACCTATTTTGAATTGTTCGGGACGTCCATTGAAACAAAAACACGGTACTTTTTCAACGGGGACGAAATGGAAACCAAAAAGAACATCCTGTTCGGCGCAGCCGCAGGAACAGCGTTGCTCGGCGCCGGTGCGGCTGCCGCAGCCAAACTGTTGCGCCGCAAACGCTGAGCAGAATACAACTGCAAATATCCATATGCAAATATCCGTAATAATAACGCCGGAGCCTTTGAGCAGCAAACTCAAAGACTCCGATTTGTTTATTGAATTTTACCGGCGCTGACCGAAATAGCGCTTGCGCGTTATGCGTTTTGTTTTTGAAGCTGAATGCTTTGCTGCATGTCACGCACCTTTTTTGTCTTGCGATGATAGTAAACATACGTCATCGCAAGCGCGATAATCTGATAGGCCGCCAGACGCATATAATAGCTCATGTCTGTCGCAACGCCGCCGCCTACAGAATACTGAATGTGCAGCATATCCAGCAGGAATGCAAACGCCAGATGGTCAAATATACAGACCCAGACTGACCCCGTTGCGCTGCGCAGCAGACCCAGCTTGACCGCGGCCACGGTTTCATAAACGAGAGTAAAGATCACAAGCACAAGGATGCGCTTGGAAGAATAGGCACCCGGACTAAACAGCAAAAGCCGCGCCACAGGGATCAGATACCAGAATGTATACAGCGCAGCCTGAATGGCATTGACTTTGCTGAACGGCAGTGAACGCGCGCCGATTGTAATCAGCAGGCCGCGGAAAGCCATTTCGTAAAAGAAGCTGTGCAGCAGCGCAAGGCCAAGGCATATTCCCATACCGATCAGCAGTCCTTGCAGACCGGATTCGGAATACGAGCGCGCAGGACTTTCGTAATAGATGCTCAGATGTGTGTAGCCTTCCATACGGCTGTAATAAAGATACTCCGCCGCAAATACCACAGCGGCCGGAATCACGTTCATAACCACGGTCAACCCAATCGCTTTGCGCACCTTGTGGCCGGAAAAAATCATGCCGATGTCCTCAAGCGGCTTGTTGACAAATCGAATGTAGAACAAAAGAATCACGATACCGCCCAGACAGGCGACAACGCCTCTGGAATTGACAAAGCGCGGAACGACAACCAGTTCCTCCACCACTCGCAGGACAAGAAACAATGCAAAACAGCCGATCAGACGGCGCAGCGTCTTTCTTTGTTCCAGATCCATAAGATTACCTCCTTTTTAGTTGTTGCGAAAACGTTCCAGAAAATCGCGTGTGCGTTCATGCACAGGATTTTCAAAAATCTGCCGAGGCGCACCTTCTTCGCAAATCACGCCATCCGCCATAAATACCACATGACTGCTGACGTCGCGGGCAAAGGCCATTTCGTGTGTAACCACAAGCATCGTCAGCCCCTCGCGCGCAAGATTGCGCATCACTTCCAGCACCTCGCCCACCATCTGCGGATCCAGCGCAGACGTCGGCTCGTCAAACAGCAGCACCTCCGGCTGCATCGCCAAAGCGCGCGCGATCGCCACACGCTGCTTTTGCCCGCCGGAAATCTGCCGGGGCTTGGCATTGATATAGGGCGCCATACCGACTTTTTCAAGATAGAACATGGCGGTCTGTCTGGCTTCTTCTTTTTTGACGCCAAGCACTTTCGTCTGGCCGATCATGCAGTTTTCCAGCACCGTCATGTTGTTAAAAAGGTTAAAGCTTTGGAACACCATGCCGACCTTGGCACGGTATTTCGACGGATTGAATTTGCCGTCTGTGATGGATACGCCATGATGCAGAATCTCTCCGCAAGTCGGTGTTTCCAAAAGATTGATACAGCGCAGCAGCGTAGATTTTCCGGAACCGGATGCGCCGATAATACAGGTCACATCGCCCGTGTCCACAGTAAAATCAATATCGCGGAGCACAACATTTTTTCCGAATGTTTTGCCAAGATGCTGCACCTGCAATACATGGTCTGCCATGGCTCTGCCTCCTTTCTTACATACTGCCCGAAGCGGTGAACTTGTCTGCATGGGCGTCCTGGTCGGAATCGCCCGGGTAACGGTTCATCCCGCTTGTATGGGCAAGCGTGTCGGTGGTGGCAAGGTCGTAACTTTCCGGGCCATCCATTTTGCTTTCGATCAGCCGCAGCAGACGCGAACACAGGAATGTCAGGATAAAGTATACGCCCATGGCGATGGTAAAGGACTCGAAATACCAGTAATAAGCGCCCGCAACGCTCTTAGATGCGTAAAACAATTCCACGGTACCGATCACGGTCAGCACGCAGGTGTCTTTGATGTTGATGATCAGATTGTTGCCGATCTGCGGCATAATGTTGCGCAGCGCCTGCGGCAGCACGACATGCACCATGGTTTGGAAATGTGTCATACCAATCGCCTTGGCGCCCTCTGTCTGGCCATTGTCGATAGACAAAATGCCGCCGCGGACAGTTTCCGCCATGTATGCACCGGTATTGATCGACACGATGAAGAACGCAGCCGTCCACATGCTCATATTGATGTTGAACAACATAGATGCACCGTAATAAATGAACATGGCCTGCACCATCATCGGCGTACCGCGGAACACTTCCACATACACGTTGAGGATGAACCGCACCACGCCCAGAACCACCCATTTAACCGGATTTTTGCTTCGATCCGTTGGAATGGTCTGTACAATGCCCACCAAAAAGCCGATGATGCAGCCGATAAAAGTGGACACGACCGCAATGGCCATCGTCACTCCCGCGCCGCGCAAAAAAGTCGTGCCGTAGTTTTGTAAAATGAAAATGAGTTTACCACCAAATGTCTGCGGTAAAGTCGAGGACATGAAAATCTCTCCTTGTATCCGCCGCTTGCCCGGCCGCTGCCCGACAAGCGGCATGCTCACTGCACATGAACCGTCAAAGATTACGCAGCGTTCCCGGTGCGCTATGCGCCGGATAAGCGCCGCGTTTGGCCATGTTTATTCGCTCAGCGGCTGAACAGAAATCGCCTCCTGCATCATGGCAGTGTAATCATCCTCTGTCATGGTTGCAAGCACTTCGTCGATCTGCGCCTTTAATTCGCTGCCCTTCTGCATGGAAATACCGATGTTGATCTCTTCCTCGGACACTTCAAAATCACCGTCCGTGCCGGAGAAGTTGAGCAGTTTGAGATCCGGGTTGGCGGCGCATGCGGCGAGCGCCGTCGGCTCGTCCGTGACCATAGCGTCCACCTTGCCCGCGTTCAGCGCAACGATCGCCGCGCCGGCAGTTTCCTGCGCGGGCAGAATCTTAGCGTCCGGAATCTGAGGCAAACAGGTATCGTACCAAACTGTATTGATCTGCGAGGTGCAGACCGCGCCGGAGAGATCTGCCACTGATGCCGCGTCGGCAAATGCGCCGTCCGCTTTGACCAATGTAACAATGGATGCGTAGTAGTACGGTTCAGAGAAATCCACAGACTGAAGACGCTCGGACGTAATGGACTGGCCTGCAATCACGCAATCCACTGTACCTGCCACAACAGCCGGAACCAGAGAATCCCAATCCTGTTTGTAGATCACAAGGTCTCTGCCGAGTGCATCGGCAATCTTTTTGGCCATCATGACATCATAACCGTATGCATAAGCGTTGCTGTCCTTGATAGGCACAGCGCCGTTGTCGGCCGTGTTCTGCGTCCAATTGTAAGGCGCGTAGGCGCATTCCATCGCGACGCGCAGCACCGGGCGCGAATTGTCGCCAGCCGGTTTTGAATTGTTGCCGCATCCGCACAACGCGCAGCTGCACACGATCAGCATCGCAAGGACAAAAGCAAGTCTTTTTTTCATTTTTGTCAATCCTTTCTTTTTGCAGATAGATAGGAGTATAAATACCTGCAAGATTACATTTTATGATAGCATAGAGCCATGGGAAAAGTCAATGTTTTTCCAAACATTTTTCCATCTGCGAAAGCCGCAATTCCAAAAAAATCAGAATGACAGAGAAAAAAATAAAAAAACTTTCAAAAAACACTTGCATTTTTGAAATAAATGTGCTATTATAATCAAGCTTTCAGGAGCACGATCTGGCCCGGTAGTTCAGTTGGTTAGAACGCTAGCCTGTCACGCTAGAGGTCGACGGTTCGAGCCCGTTCCGGGTCGCCACAAATGCTGCTATAGCTCAGAAGGTAGAGCGCATCCTTGGTAAGGATGAGGTCACCAGTTCGACTCTGGTTAGCAGCTCCAGGATGCTCACAGCCCCCGCGCTTTGAGCATCCTTTTTAAAAAAATGGGCCATTAGCTCAATTGGTTAGAGCAACCGGCTCATAACCGGTCGGTCCGGGGTTCGAGTCCCTGATGG
>CAMOCU010000059.1 GCA_946610835.1 uncultured Clostridia bacterium
CCGCGGAAGCACCATCCCGCCCTACTGGCAGGCATTTGACAGCCTGACTGAGCCAGGCGTTGTGGCGCAGGGTTCTTTCCTGCGTATGTCGCAGAACCGCCCTGACGCTGTCCAGTTCACCAACTGGCCCAAGGTTGTGGGCACGCCCTGGAACTGTCCCGTCACCGAAGGTGAAACCAACGGCGACAGCGCGGTTACCGTGATCTGGGAACCGGCAGAGCTTCGCCCGGGCGAGACGAAGGATTACACCACATGGTATGGTCTGAGCGCCTTTATCCGCAATGTGGAGGATAATCTTTCCGTGGGTCTGTACTGTGATTCCTATGTCCCGTTTGAAAACGGCAGCTACAACCCGAATCCGCTGACAGCTGTCGCTTATCTCGAAAATACAGGCAATACGCCGCTGCGCGACGTCACGGTCACGCTCAGCGTCCCGAGAGACGGCGTGATGAACATCGGCGACGACGTCACCGCATCGTACACCTTTACACAGATCAATCCCGGTCAAACGGTGCAGCCTGTATGGGATCTGCGCATCAACGGCACAAGCGAGGAAATCATTGAGCCGGTCATCCTGACTGTGCGCGCAGACGGTCTGTCGACCCGCACGCTTACGCAAGACGTTACGATCGCGGCCGGCTGCACGGATTGCGGCGTGGATGAACCGTGTCCGCAGTGCCACTGCACCGGCGGCTGCCATTGCGACCATCAGAATCCGGTTTGCCCGCCCCAGCCCTCCTGCTTCCAGAAGATCTGCCAGGCCATCGGCGATTTCTTCTACCGTGTGTTCCACATGGTGCACATCAACGCGTTCCTGAAGGTTGCCTTCGGCTTTGAAATCCATATCGACTTCTGATCTCCCTGTGTTTTGCGCCGCCTCCGTTTTTCGGGGGCGGCTTTTTTGCGTCTGCAAACACCCGGCCGTGAAAGCTGTCTTTCGACGCGCTGCGGAACCTTTTTGCAAGCACGGGAATAGAATGGAAAGAATATGGTCAACGGAGGCATAAAGTTATGACAGAAAATGCGGTTTTCTTTTTGGGCGCTAATGCGCCGGAGGGGTTTCATTCGCTGTTTTCGGAACTGTACGATCCGCTCGACGGCTGGCAGGCTTATATTCTGAAAGGCGGCCCGGGCACCGGTAAATCTACTTTTCTGCGCACCGTTGCGCAGGCGTGCGACGCAAAGGGCGTCGAATATGAAACGATCCGCTGCGCATCGGATCCGCGGTCGCTGGACGCAATCCGGATCGAATCAAAAAAAATCTGTCTCGTCGACGGAACCGCGCCGCATGTGATCGAGCCGAAGTATCCGGGTGCGGTTGAAAAAACACTGGAACTGGGCGCGTTCCGTCAGGATGCGCCGCTGCGGGAAAAACGCGCGGAAATATTGCGTCTGTTTGCGGACAATGCCGCACAGCACCGCCGATGCGTGCGCTTTTTACAGGCGGCACAGTCGCTGAGCCGGGACGTGCGGCGGCTGGCCGCGGAAAGCGTCGACCGCGATAAGATTCGGCGGTACGCGTCGCGGCTGGCCTCCCGCAAATTCGGCAAACCGCGCGGCAAAGTCGGCCGCGAAACAGAGCGGTTTCTGTCCGCCGTTACGCCGGACGGCATTTACATCCACCGTGAAACCCTGCAGGCGCTGTGCGAAGAGACGGTCGTGATCGAAGATCCGCACGGCGCGGCGGCAGCAATGCTGACGGATGAATTGCGCCAATACGCGCTGGGCGCAGGGCTGGATGTGATCAGTTGTCCGTGCGCGCTGCATCCGGACGCAGGCGCACAGCATCTGATCGTTCCCGAAGCGCGGTTCGCGATCGTCACGCAAACGCCGTTTCAGCATTTTGAAGGCACAAGCCGAATCCGCGCTTCCCGCTTTAGCGACGCCGCCGCGTTGCGCAGCCATCGCAGCCGCATCACATTCAGCCGGCGGACAGAAAAAGAGCTGCTCGAAGAGGCGGCTTGCGCGATGCAGGATGCGTTGATGATCCACAACGCGCTCGAAGAGCAGTACAAGGCGTGCATGGATTTTGCCGCCGTGCAGCAGCTTGCCGAACAGACGGCACAGGAAATCCTGGACGCATAGCCGCGCAGGAACAGCCGCACAATTCAATTGCAGAAAGCTGCTTCCTCCCCGTTTGCGAACAATGCCGCTTACCCTCTCCCCTTCTTTGCACAAACCCGAAAAAAGCTGCGGGCTTTGCCGTACCAATTCACAAGTACAGACAAAACCCGCAGACTGTAGACAGCGCCGCAAAATCAAGATGCGCGGCACTGTCTTTTCGTTTTTATGGATTTTTAATCGAGCACAGCAGATCGGGCAGCTCGCGGATGTGGTCGATCTGCAGCTCCGGCTTGGCGATGTCCGGATAGACCCATGTTCCCGTAGTGCGCACCCAAACAGGGATAAATCCCGCTTTGCGCGACGCATCCACATCGTTGAGCGGATTGTCGCCGACGTACAGCAGCTCCGACGGCGCTGCGCCGATCCAGCGGGCAATGGCCAAAAACGGCTCGGGCGATGGTTTATGAACGCCGAACTCGCCGGTGATGACCACCTGATCGAAGCAATCCTCGATGCCGAGATTGCGCAGCTTCGCACGCTGCGTTTCCCCGGAACCGTTGGTAATCAGACCCGTTTTGTATCCGCTGCCGCGCAGTTGCTCGAGCAGCGGGCGCGTGCAGTCAAACGGCACAGAGATGCGCCGGAACATCCCCAGCAGAAACGCCGCATAGACCTCCAACGCGGGCGGCGTGCGGAACACGCCCTGCGCCGTCAGATTGTCCAGCACCGCGCCCCAGCCGAGATGTACATAATTCTTATCCGCTTCGATCCAGATCGGCGCAAAGCGATCCGCCGTCATGCCGGGTGATACGTCAAAATAGCTGCAGAAATACGGCGCAATGGCCGTCAGCGTGGCATAGCGGTCAAACAGCGTATGATCCAGATCGAAAACGACGCCGCGCACCCGGCTCATTTCAGATCCGCAAACAGGCGGATATTGCTCTTTTCCAGCGGCAGCTCGCCGGCCTGTTCCTTTTTGATAACCTCCACGATCCGGTCGTTGACCGGTGTGGGCACGCCGCACTTTCTGCCCCATTCGCAAACTACGCCGTTGATGGCGTCCACCTCACAGGGCTTGCCCTTTTTGAGATCCTGCAGCATGGACGGCTCAATATCTCTGTGCTTTTTCATTGCGATGGGGAGAATCAGCTTTGCAACAGCCTTCTTCAAACCGTTTTTATAGTAGAACAATTTGGTGATGTCCTTGCCCTGCACGGGTGCGAACGTTTCGCCGGCGGCGCGGCCGACGTCGATACATTCTTTCATGCACGCGAGCGCAATGGGCTGCACGTCCTTGTCCTCGGACACAGCGCCGAAGCAGCCGCCAACCACAGTTCCCAGGCCGGAAAACGTGGCGTTGATGAGCAGTTTTGACCAGCGCGCGCCAAGCAGATTTTCCTCGAAGTGCACGGGGCACATTTTTTCCAGCAGCTCCTTGACCCGCTGCATCTGCGCATCCGTGATCCCGTCCATACGTCCCATGTGATACGACAGGCTTTCCTTGTCGCTGGTGAGCGTACATTCGCCCGGTGCGGACAGCGTCGCGCCCCATTCGACCGTGCAGCCCATGGTGTGTTCCTTACCCACGATTTCAGCAATTCCCGGCTCCGGGATACCGTTCTGCAGCGTGACGATCACGCCGTCTTCGGTAAGCATGGGCTTGAGGAATGTGACGACTTCGGGATTGAAAAGCTGTTTGGTCATCAGGAAAATGACCTCGTATGTGCCCTGCATTTCATCCGGGAAAATCGCCTTGACCGGGACAGTCATTTCTACCGTGCCGATGATGTGCGCGCCCTTTTCGCGCAGCGCCTGTACATGCGCCTTGTTGCGGTTGACCAGTTCGACATCCACCCCGTTTTTCGTCATAAACGCGCCCAACACCGTCCCGAGGGAGCCTGCGCCGTAGATAGCAACTTTTCTTTCCTGCATACTCAAAACTCCTTGATTCAACGTTTTCTTTATACTTTGCCGCCCCGTCAGACGCGGCGAATGGCCAAAAGATCATCAATCCGCATCCGGCAGCGTACCGATCCGCTCGCGCAGAATCGCCACCGTGTGCGCCAATCCCTGTGCGCCGTCGAATCTGCAGCGCCACCCCAGCGCCTGCAGCCTGCCGCTTTCGAGCGAAGAATTGCGCATGGGATTGAAACTGCGCTTTTCGGCTGCGGTGGGCGCCTGCATATCCAGCGGCACGCCGGCAGCATCACACAGCGCCTGCGCGAGCGCACGGATCGACATTGTGCACATCGGATCGGCGATGTTGTAGGCCTGCGCCGTTTCACCGCGCAGCAGAATCGTCAGCAGTGCGGCGGCACAGTCGGCACAATAGACGTAACTGCGGATCTGTGCGCCGTCACTTTTCATCACGATCGGCTCGCCGCGCGCGGCGGCATAGGCCCATGCAGAGGCAACCCGGTTGTCTGACATGCCTGCGGTGGGGCCGTAAATATGTCCGGGGCGGGCAATGACGGAATGCACGCCGTATTCCGCAGCGTAACTCGCACAAAGCGTTTCTGCAGCCCGTTTACCCACAGAATAGGAATTACGCGGATCGAGCAGGTCGACAAACCCGTACTCGTTCTCCCGGAACGGCACGTCGTCGGCTTTTTTGCCGTACACCTCGCTTGAGCTGATGTACAGCACACGGCAATCCGGCTGCCGACGCGCGTACTCCAGCAGATCGCGTATGCCGAGAAAATTGCCGAGCATCGTTTCCACCGGTTCGCGCGCGACCATGGCAGGGAACGCATTGTTCGCGCCGTGCAGCACATACTGCGCCGGCAGATCGAGCCGGTTGTCTGTGCGCGACGCGTCGTAGGGCACAAACCGGAAATAGGACGCGTGCGCATATGCGCCGAACCGATCCTCCATCTCCTGCTGCCATCTTCCGGCGGCAAGGATGCCGATCGGCGCGCATTGCGGATGCGTTTCGTTATATCGGATCAAAATATCCGTCACGGCCGAACAGATCAGTCCCGCCGCACCGGTAATCAGTATATTTCTGCCTTCCATTTCGCGCAGATCCAGCCCCTCGGTAACGGCGTCGACGTCCCGGAACCACTGCGCACTGTTATAAATCATGGCCTGCTCCTTAAAAAATTTTTGCAGACAAGCAAAAAGTACGGCTGAAGTTGTGCATGCCGCTCTGTGCATTATTTCAGCCACGAGGGGCGCTCTGCGGTCAGAAGCGCTTTGAAAATGTCGATGTCCTCCACCGTGGTGAGCTTGATGTTTTTTTCGGAACCCAAAGAGAACCAGACCGGCTCCCCCATTTCCTCCATCAGCGTACAGGACGCAACGGAATTCGTAATGCCCTGCTCCAGCGCACGGCGGTGCAGATCGCAAATCTTGCCGATGGGGAAGGCCTGCGGCGTCTGTGTACGGCGCAGCTGTTCGCGCGCAGTCACACCGCAGGATACCACACCGTCCTGTGTGCGCAGCATGGCCTCGGCGCAGGGTACGCACGCCACAGCGCAGCCTTTTTCGCGCGTGACACGAATGCAGTCCGAAATAATCGCCTCGGAAACCATCGGGCGGATTGCGTCGTGAATCAAAACAATGTCTGTGTCGTCAAAATCCTCGCGCAGCGCATTCACGCCGTTGCGGATGGAATCCTGCCCGTTTTTGCCGCCGGGAATGATCCGGCAGAGCTTCGTGATGGAAAACTGCGCGGCATAAGCCTGCAGAAAGCTCTCCCACCCTGCCACACAAACCACGGCGATCGCATCAATCATCGGGTGCGACTGAAACGCCTGCATGGTGTATACGATCACAGGGCGGTCGTTGACTGTCAAAAATTGCTTGGGAATGCTCTGTCCCATTCGATTGCCGACGCCTCCGGCGATCAGCAACGCGATATTTGCCATAATGAATGATGCTCCTTTTGTGTGTTATTTCCAAAAACTGAGTTTGTCCGGATTCAGCCCGATGTCACGCGCGTGAAAAACGGGATTTTGCCTCGCTTTTCTCTGCCGTTCGTAATCGCGCAGCGCGGCGGCCACAGTTCCGGAAAGGATCAGACAGCACGGGATGTTGATCAGCGTCATGCCGCCCATGGTGATGTCCGCCATTGTCCATGCAAAGTCCATCGGGATAATCGCGCCGGCAAAAATCACCAGCACGCAGAATACATAAAAGATCCGCATAAACCGCTGCGTCGGCGGACGCTTGCCGTTCATATATGCCAGCGCGTTGTCCACGTAATACAGGTTGCCCAGAAGCGTTGTGAAAGCAAACAGCACCATAGACACCGTGATGAACACCGGGCCGGCCTTGCCGAACACGGTGGAAATCGCGTTTTGCACATACAGCGCGCCCGACACTTCCGCGTTGTACGGCACGCCGGAACTCAGACACATCAGCGCCGTAGCCGTGCACAGCAGCATGGTGTCGATATAAAC
>CAMOCU010000060.1 GCA_946610835.1 uncultured Clostridia bacterium
CCGAAAAAATCTCTCGTCCCCTCGTACACCCCGATTTAATCAGCGCTTCCCTTGAAATACGGACGAAAGGAAGAGTGCTATGGCGTTTGCACACCTGCATCTGCACACCGAATACAGCCTGCTGGACGGCGCGTGCCGGATCGAGCAGGCGCTCGATCGTGCCAAGGCGCTCGGCCAGACGGCCATGGCCATTACCGATCACGGCGTGATGTACGGCGTGATCGATTTTTATAAAGCTGCACGCGCGCGCGGAATCCGCCCGATCATCGGTTGTGAGTGTTATGTTGCGCCGCGCAGCCGTCTGGACAAAGTGCACGGCGTGGACAGCGAGCGGTACCACCTGATTTTGCTGTGCGAAAACAACACGGGGTATCAAAATCTGATCGCTATGGTTTCCGAAAGCTGGACGACTGGGTTTTATACAAAGCCGCGCATTGACCTCGAGCTGCTTCGTGCGCATCACGAGGGATTGATCGCGCTGTCCGCGTGCCTTGCGGGCGAGGTGCCGCGCGCACTCGAACGTGGGGATTATGAAGGCGCACGGGAAGTTGCGCTGCGCTACCGCGGGATTTTCGGCGCGGACAATTATTTTTTGGAAATTCAGAACCACGGGATCCGGGAACAGTTGGAAATCAACCCCCTGCTCATTCGCCTCTCTCAAGAGACAGGCATCCCGCTTGCGGCGACGAATGATGTGCATTATATCCGCCGCGAGGACGCGCGCATCCAGCAGGTTTTGATCTGCATCCAGACCAATCATCGTCTGGGTGAGGAAACGGGGCTGGAGTTTGAGTCGGATCAATTTTATTTAAAAAGCGAGGCGGAGATGGCCGCGCTTTTTCCCGACTGTCCGCAGGCGATCGAAAATACCGCGCGGATCGCAGAGCGCTGCCATGTCGAGTTTGAGTTCGGCAAAACCAAGCTGCCGCATTTCGACGTTCCGAACGGGCGCGACCACTTTGATTGGTTTCGCGAACAGTGTTATAACGGGCTTTACCGGCGGTACGGAAGCAATCCGCCGCAAAGTTATATTGACCGCCTGGATTACGAATTGGATGTGATCCGCCGGATGGGATATGTGGATTATTATCTCATTGTGCATGACTTCATCCGTCATGCACGCGAAAAAGGAATTCCGGTTGGCCCCGGCCGCGGATCGGGCGCGGCAAGCATTGCGGCCTACTGCATCGGGATCACGGGCATTGATCCCATGCGCTATAACCTGCTCTTTGAGCGCTTTCTCAATCCGGAACGCGTCAGCATGCCGGATTTCGATGTGGATTTTTGTATTGAGCGCCGTGGTGAAGTGATTGACTATGTCAACGAAAAATACGGCAGCGATCATGTGGCGCAGATCGTGACATTCGGCACGCTGGCTGCCCGCGCGGCGATCCGCGACGTCGGACGCGTGCTTGGTATGTCCTACAGCGCGGTCGATCAGGTGGCGAAGCTTGTGCCGAACGAGCTGAAAATGACGATCGACAAGGCGCTGGAAAAATCGTCCGAGTTATCCGCGCTGTACCGCACAGACGAGGCGGTACGCGATTTGATCGACACGGCGCGCAGCATCGAAGGCATGCCGCGCAACACATCCACGCATGCCGCGGGTGTGGTGATTGCCCGCGATCCGGTGGCCACATACGTTCCGCTGGCCAAAAATGACGACGTGGTTGTGACGCAGTTTACTATGACCACGCTCGAAGAGCTGGGGCTGCTGAAGATGGATTTCCTCGGTTTGCGGAACCTGACGGTCATGCATGACGCGGTCGAAATGATCCACAGGCACACGCCGGGCTTTGACCTGGAGGCAATCTCCTTCAGCGATCCCGAAATTTATACCATGCTCAGCCGCGGTTTAACAGAGGGCGTTTTTCAGTTTGAATCGCCCGGAATGCGTTCCACGCTTATGGGCCTTGAGCCGGAAAGTCTGGAAGATCTTATCGCCGTCATTTCTCTGTATCGTCCCGGCCCCATGGATTCCATCCCGCGCTACATCGAAAATCGTCACCATCCCGAGCGCGTGACGTACAAATCACCGCTGCTCGAGGATATTCTGAACGTCACATACGGCTGCATGGTCTATCAGGAGCAGGTCATGCAGATTTTTCGAAAGCTTGCGGGATACTCCTTCGGCCGCGCGGATATCGTGCGCCGCGCCATGAGCAAAAAGAAGCACGACGTGATGGAGCGCGAACGCGAGGTGTTTATCCACGGCCTGACAGCTGCGGATGGAACGGTGGAAGTCGAGGGCGCCGTGCGCCGCGGCGTGGACGCCGAAACGGCCAACAGCATTTTCGACGATATGTCCTCTTTCGCGTCCTACGCGTTCAACAAGGCGCATGCCGCGGCCTACGCATATATCGCTTACCAGACAGCGTATCTCAAAAACAAATACCCCAAAGAATTCATGGCCGCTATACTCAGCAGTGTGCTTGACCGCGCGGATAAAGTGGCCGGATACATCGCGGAATGCCAGCGCATCGGCATTGCCGTTCAGCCGCCGCATGTCAACCACAGCTTTGACGGCTTTACGGTTTCGGACGATGGTATTCGATTCGGGCTGCTGGCGATCAAAAACATCGGCAAGGGCTTTATCACGCGCATCATTGCCGAACGGCAAAGCGGCGGCGCATACCGTTCCTTTTACTCGTTCTGCAAGCGTGTGCAGGGCAGGGACTTCAACCGCCGCGCTGCAGAAAGTCTGATTAAAAGCGGCGCGCTGGATGGTCTGGGACTCAACCGGCGGCAGATGCTCATCATGCTTCCACAGGTGATGGAGGAGCTTGAGGACGGCCGGCGCAGGACGATTTCCGGACAGATCGGATTTTTTGATCTGTCCGGCGTCGAAGAAAGCGAGCCGCAGCCGCCGCAGGCGGAGGAACTGCCCCGCGAGGAACTGCTGCAGATGGAAAAGGAAGTGACGGGGCTGTATATGTCCGGCCACCCGATGGCCAAATTTGCCGAAGATGCGCGGCGGCTGCGTACAACGCCGATTGCGACGCTGCTCGGCGAGGACAGCGTGCAGGATAACGCGCCGGTTCGGATTCTCGGAATTCTGACCGCTGTCAAGAAAAAAATCACCAAAAACAATGCCGCCATGGCATTTGTGACCGTGGAGGATATGACCGGCGCGGTGGAAGCGTTGGTCTTTCCCAATACACTGCGCGAGAATGCGCTGCTGCTGACCGAAGGGCGGATTGTGCTGATCAGCGGCAAAGCGAGCGTGCGCGAGGACGAGGATCTCAAAATCGTCTGCGACAGGGTCGAGCCGTTTGTGCCGGGCAAAACATCCGACGCGCCGCCGAAGCCGCGCGCCGCATCGGGCGCCACGTCCCGCAGGCGCAACGGATTGTTCCTGCGTCTGCCGACCGAACGCTGCCCCGAACGTGTACAGTGCGAAAAATTCCTGCGCATCTTCGAGGGCAACACCCGGTTGTATTATTTTTGCAAAGATACCGGGCAGTATATTCCCATGCCCGTGGAGTATTGCGCGGATGTCAACGCCCCGCTGCTCGGCGAATTGCGTCGGATTCTCGGCGCGGAAAATGTTGTTTATGTGGAATAATCAAAAAAAAATCCGCGAATTTGGGAATTTTATTTGACATTCGATTTTTTTAGGTGTAAAATTGTTTCAATTGAGCGTTTTAAGGAGGAACCTTGCGAGCATGAAAAGAATTGGTGTTTTGACCAGCGGAGGCGACGCGCCGGGTATGAATGCGGCCGTGCGTTCCGTGGTACGTACAGCGTGTGAAAACGATATGGAGGTCGTCGGCATCCGCCGCGGCTATACCGGTTTAATCAACGGCGACATGGTGGAGATGAACATCCGCTCTGTTTCCGATATTATTCATCGCGGCGGCACGATCCTGTATTCTGCCCGCTGCCTCGAATTCAAAGAGGAAGCCGGACTGCAAAAGGCAATCCAAAGCTGCAAAGAAAACGCGATCGACGGCATTGTCGTCATCGGCGGCGACGGTTCATTCCGCGGCGCGCGCGATCTTTCCCTGCGCGGTGTGCCGTGTATCGGAATTCCCGGAACCATTGACAACGATATCGCCTGCAGTGACTACACCATCGGGTACGACACTTGCCTGAACACGATCATGGAGATGGTTGACCGTGTACGCGACACCACTGAATCCCATGACCGCTGCAGCGTGGTCGAAGTCATGGGACGCCGCGCGGGCTATCTGGCGCTGAACGCGGGCATCGCTGTGGGCGCAACGTCCATTCTTGTGCCCGAGTTTGATTACGACATCGAGCGCGACGTGATCGAGCGTATGCGCCGCACACAAAAGACCGGCAAGCGCCATTTCATCATCATGGTGGCCGAGGGTATCGGCGGCGTTGAAGAACTGGCCCGCCGGATTGAAAAGGAGACCATGGTGGAATCCAGAGCCGTCATTCTCGGCCATGTGCAGCGCGGCGGCGCGCCGACCTGCAAAGACAGAGTTGTGGCCAGCCAGATGGGCAACCGTGCCGTCAAGCTCCTGCAGCAGGGCATCGGCAACCGTGTTGTCGGCATGAGAAATGAAGAAATCTTTGACATGGACATCTATGAAGCGTTGAGCATGACCAAGACGCTTGACAAGGAACTGTTCGACATTTCTTACGAAATCTCTATTTAAAAAGGAATTCATATGCAGAATGCATTTTTGAATCTGCGCAGGCAGATCATCGAAAACGACTTCGGCGCCATGAACGACAAGCAGATGGAAGCGGTCCTTTCTACGGAAGGACCGCTTTTGGTGCTTGCAGGCGCCGGCAGCGGCAAAACCACGGTGCTGGTCAACCGGATCGCCAATCTGATCCGTTACGGCTGCGCGGCGTGCAGCGAAGAGATCCCGATCCTCCCGACCGAAAACGAGATGCAGGCGCTGCGCGCATGTGCGGCAGGCGCACCTTTGACGTCGGAATTGCGCGACTTGCTGGTTGTGCGACCGGTGCGCCCGTGGGAGATCCTTGCGATCACGTTTACAAACAAAGCGGCCAACGAACTCAAGGAACGCATCGTTGCCAAACTCGGGCAGAACGTGACGGATATTTCCGACATCTGGGCGTGTACTTTCCACAGCGCATGCGCACGGATTTTGCGCCGTTACGGTGATCTTTTGGGCTACAGTTCCAGGTTTACGATCTACGATATGGACGACTGCGGCCGCGTCATGCGCGAGGTGCAGCGGATTTTGGAGATCGACGAAAAATTTCTTTCCCGCAAAGCGATCCTGCGCGAGATCAGCAATGCCAAAAACCAGCTCATGACGCCCGAGGAATACGCCGAAGAGGCTGGCGGCGACATCCGGCTGCGCCGTGTGGCAGACGCTTTTCAAACATACCAGAATCTGCTGCGTACAGCGGATGCGATGGATTTTGACGACCTGATTCTGAATACCGTCAGGCTGCTCGAAAACAATGCCGAAGTGCGCAAATATTACCAGAACCGTTTCCGTTACGTCATGGTCGACGAGTATCAGGACACGAATTACGCGCAGTACCGGCTTACCTCTCTGCTTGCCGGCGGGCGGCGCAATATCTGTGTTGTGGGCGATGACGACCAGAGCATTTATAAATTCCGCGGCGCAACGATCGAAAATATTCTTCATTTTGAGGATCAATACGACAACGCCAAAACAATCCGCCTGGAGCAGAATTACCGTTCCACACAGACGATTCTCGACGCGGCGAACGCTGTGATTGCGCACAATACGCAGCGCAAAGGTAAAAATCTTTGGACAGGGAACGGAAAGGGAGATCCTATCACACTGCGCACGGCGAACGATGAATCGGACGAGGCGCGTTATGTGGCCGGAGCGATCCTGCAATGCAAGCAGGACGGCGGCAGCTGGAAGGACAACGCGGTTTTGTACCGCATGAACGCCATGTCCAACTCGGTCGAATCTGCGCTTGTGCGCATGGGCGTGCCGTACCGGATCATCGGCGGGCACCGTTTTTACGAACGCAAGGAGATCCGCGACGCGCTGGCTTATCTGACTGTTCTGAACAATCCGTCGGATAACGTGCGGCTGCGCCGGATCATCAATGAGCCTAAGCGTGGGATCGGGGAAACGACCATCAACCGTGTTGCCGAAATCGCGGCCGGACTGGAAATCAGTATGTTCGAGGTCATGCAGACCGCGGATGACTTCCCGAGCCTTGCGCGCGGCTGCGCACGTTTGAAAGCTTTTGCGGAGCAGATCGAGTCTTTCCGCAAACGAATCGGCGCTGTTCCGCTGCATCAGCTGCTGCAGAGCGTGCTTGAGGAATCCGATTATCTGCACTCTCTGGAAGCCGAACCGGAAAAGGCCATGGATCGCGCGGCCAACCTCAGCGAACTTGCGGCCAACATGCAGCGCTATGCCGAAGAAAACGCGGACGCAACGCTTGGCGGCTTTTTGGAAGAAGTGGCGTTGATGACCGACATCGACGCGTTCAATGCGGAATCGG
>CAMOCU010000061.1 GCA_946610835.1 uncultured Clostridia bacterium
CGCTGAGGCGTGCGCCCGAATATTTCCGGCCACATTCCGTCCGCGCCCTGTGTTCGGTTTGCACAGTGTGCGCAGGGCGGGGATAAAGACGCGTTCTCCATGCGTCTGGACGGGGATTGCCTGACGATTTGCGCGTCCGGGATCCGCGGGTGGATTTATGGAATCGGCATGTTTTTGCGCAAAACGGTTTACAAGGACGGTCAGATTTTTCTGCTGCATGATCCGACAGGAGAGTATACACCGGCCAAGAAAATTCGCGGACATCAGCTTGGGTTCCGTGTGTGCAGCAATACATATGACGCATGGACGACCGAACAATATACGCGGTATTACCTGGATCTGATGTATTTCGGCATGAACACGGTCGAGCATATTCCCGGCGGAAAATCGCCCGGGCGCAACGCACTGATGCAGCAATCCCCGGACGAATTGTGTTTTGACGCGTGCGCCGCAGCGGATGCGCTTGATCTGGATGTTTCGCTCTGGTTCCCGAACGATGATCTTCCGCTCGAGCAAAGCGTTGCGCTGCGCAGTCAATTTTTTGCGCAGTGTCCGCGGATTGACGCTTTGTTTATACCCGGCGGCGATCCCGGAAATTATCCGGCGGATGTGTTTATACAGCGTGTTTTGGCGATCGGCCGTGCGCTGCACGCTGCAAAACCGGATGCGCAGCTTTGGCCCTCCGCGCAAGCGCCGCACTCGATTCCCGACTGGGGCGAGGCGTTTATGGAACAAGTGGAATCCCTTTCGGGGGAAATTGACGGCGTGATCTACGGCCCGAATCATGCTTTTCCGCTGGATGAATTGCGCCGCAGGCTGCCCGCAAGATTTCCCATCCGGTTTTATCCGGACATCACGCACAATGTGCGGTGTGAATACCCCGTGCATTTTGCACACGAGGATTGGCATTTTGCATTCGCATCCACACTTTCGCGCGAAAGCATCAATCCGCGCCCGGAAGAATTTCGCTTGCTGCACCGGTTGACGCGAAACGCCGTCATCGGTTCTGTCAGCTATTCTGAGGGCGTCAACGACGACGTCAACAAGTGTGTTTGGAGCGACATGGATTTCGACCCGCAAAGGGAGCTTTACGACAGCTTGCTGGATTACGCGCGGCTGTTTTTATGGCATGCGCCGGCAAGGGCGATTGCGGACGGCATTCTTGCGCTGGAGCGCGGATGGATCGGCGACCCGGCGAATAATCCGCAGATTGAACAAACGCTGCAGCATTTCGAACGGCTTGCGCGGGATTACCCTGCGCTTTTGGAGCAATGGCGGTTTGTGCAGCTTCTGTTTCGTGCGCGGTGTGATGCGCTGGTGCGGCGCAGACGGATTTTTGAACTGGATCTTCTGCGGAATGCGCGCGGGGAAATGGCACGGAATAACCTTCAAAACGCGATGGATATTTTGCAAACGCCGTTTTCCGATTCGTATTCTGCCCTGCGTCAACAGATCGAATTCAATGCACAAACGCTTTTCCGGCAGATCGGCATGCAGCTTGGCACCAAAGACCTGTACGCCTCCCAATGGGAACGCGGCGCAACGCTGGATACGCTCGATCAGCCGATAACAGATCGCGCGTTTTATCTTACAAAACTGCGTCATGCGCTCGAACTGCCGGCGGACGCGCAAAGGGCGTTTGTCCGCGGACTGCTTGCTCGAAACAGTGTTCTGCCGGACGAAATGTATTATTCCTTCGCGGAGCACGGTTTGCAGGCGCTGGGCGTGCGGCAGACGCCGGAGTACTATATGGATTTTCAAGGGGATGATCCGGCCGTCAACAACGGAACCATGCCGATGTGCCAGCTGATGCTGTTCGATCACTTCAGCTGCCGTTTTAAAATCAGCGGCTGTCTGCCGGATACACAGTATTGCCTTCGGATTTCTTACAGCGCCCATACGCGCGAAAATGTAACAAAGCACACGATCCGGGTCAATGGAAATGTTTTGTACTGCGGCCCGCAGTACGGCGGAAGACGCGATGAAAAATTCGACGCGGATTATCTCGCGCCCGGAACGCAAACGGCAACGTATCCGATTCCTTCCGAATGGCTTCAAAACGGCTGCGCCGAGGTCGTGATCGAAGAGCCGACTGTCGGTGTGAAGCTCAGCGAATTCTGGGTGCTGCGTGCCGAAAATATCCGCGAATTCGCTTGAAATGCTTGACAATCCGCTCAAAATATATTATTGTATTCACGTTGAAAAACAGGAAATTTTCCGGATAAGGCGGCGATCAATGTGGAATATTCCCGTATGGAAAAAGAACAGCTTCAAGAAAGACTCGCGCAAATGCAGCAAGCGTATAACGCGTATGCGCAAATGCATCTTACATTAAATATGGCGCGCGGCAAGCCGGAAACCAGACAGCTGGATTTGTCCGATGGATTGTTCACTGCGCTGCAGGCGGGCGACGCTATGAAAGGCGCAGACAATATGGATGTGCGCAATTACGGCGTGCTGACCGGCCTTGCAGAGGCGAAGGCGCTGTTTGCCGATTTGCTCGGTGTGCGCAAGGAAAATGTCATCATCGGCGGCGCATCCAGCCTGAATCTGATGTTCGATTATATCAGTCAGTGCATGACGCACGGTGTGTGCGGCCATGCGCCGTGGTTTGGTCAAAAAATCAAGTTCCTGTGTCCCGTTCCCGGATACGACAGACATTTCGGAATTCTGGAATACTTCGGAATCGAAATGATCGGAATCGACATGGATGAATCCGGTCCGGATATGGACGCGATTGAATCTTGGGTGCAGGATCCGCAGGTCAAGGGCATGTTCTGCGTGCCGAAGTATTCCAACCCGGGCGGCGTCACGTTTTCCGCACAGACGGTGGATCGCATTGCAAAACTGCAGCCCGCCGCCAAGGATTTCCGTATCATTTGGGACAATGCATACGGTATTCATGATTTCAGCGATACACCGGACACGCTGACAGAGATCTTCTCTGCTTGCGAAAAGTACGGCACGGAAGATCACATTATCGAAGTCGCCTCCTTTGCAAAGGTTACTTTTCCCGGTTCTTGTATTTCCTGTATCGTGGCCTCTGACAACAATCTGGCACAAATTGAGCGCCGCATGAGCTTCCAGATCATCAATCAGGACAAGGTCAGCCAGCTTCGGCATATCAACTTCTTTAAGGATGCGGACGGCGTGCGCGCGCATATGCGGCGCCAGGCAGAGATCCTTCGTCCGAAATTTGAAACCGTTCTTCGCAATTTTTCGGAAAAGCTGGATGGAAAAGGCATTGCAAAATGGACAAAACCCAACGGCGGATACTTTGTGAGTCTTGATGTGCTCGATGGCTGCGCAAAGCGCGTTGTGGAGCTTTGCAAGCAGTGCGGACTGGTCTTGACCGGCGCCGGCGCAACTTATCCGTACGGCAAGGATCCGCGCGACCGCAATATCCGTATTGCACCCACATTCCCGTCAACCGCGGAATTGCAGCAGGCAATGGATGTGCTTTGCGTTTGTATCGAAATTGCTTGTATCGAAAAATTATTGAGCGCTTGACGATTTGTATTTTTTGCATCGTCTAATCGTTCTGTATCCGTACATACTATATCTGACGACGATTCGACAGATCACAGGAGATTTCGTTCTGTGATCTGTTGTGTTCTTTTATATCCTTTGTTTCAAAATTTTTCTGGATAAAATCTTTACAATCCGGTATTTTAATGCTATAATAACAGGTACCATTATAAGAAACATGTTTTTGAGATACATATTCCCTTGTAGGAAGTGAACTTCAGCATGGACAAATTAGTCATCAACGGCGGCAATACTCTGCACGGCAAGATCGACATCAGCGGCGCCAAAAATGCCGCGTTGGCTATTGTGCCTGCAGCGATTCTGACCTGTGATGTTTGCCGCATCGAAAATATACCGAATATCAGCGACGTTTCCATCATGTTCCGCATTCTGTCAGAACTTGGCGCATCCGTTCGTCCAATCGACGCCAACACGGTGGAAATTGATTCGCGCAACGTGCAGTTCTTTACCGTTCCCTACGAACTGACAAAGCACCTTCGCGCGTCCTATTATTTTATCGGCGCGCTGCTCGGCAGATTCGGCAAGGCGCGTGTGGCGATGCCCGGCGGCTGCAATTTCGGCGGCGTTCGCCCGATTGACCAGCATGTCAAGGGGTTTGAGCTTCTTGGTTCAAAAGTTACGATCGAAGAAAATGCGATTGTCAATGCGGTTTCGGATCAGTTGATCGGCAGCGCGATTTATCTGGACACGGTTTCCGTTGGCGCAACGATCAACATTATGCTTGCCGCTGCGCGCGCAAAAGGATTGACTGTGATCGAGAATGCCGCCAAAGAGCCGCATATCGTGGATCTTGCCAACTTTTTGAACACGATGGGCGCTGACATTCGCGGCGCCGGTACAGATGTTATCAAAATCCACGGCGTTTCGGAACTGCATGGCTGCACGTACTCCATTATTCCGGATCAGATCGAGGCCGGGACATATATGGTCGCCGCGGCCGCTGCGGGCGGAGATGTGCTGATCAACAATGTGATTCCCAAGCATCTGGAATCTATCACGGCAAAATTGGTGGAATGCGGCGTCGAAGTCGAAGAGTTTGACGAGAGCATCCTCATCAAGTCAGACGGCAGACCGCGTCATTGCAATGTCAAAACCATGCCGCATCCGGGTTTCCCGACGGATATGCAGCCGCAGATTGCTGTTCTTCTGTCTATTGCAGAGGGCACCAGTATCATCAACGAAAGCGTTTGGGACAGCCGTTTCCGGTATGTCGAACAGCTCACGCATATGGGCGCTTCTATCAAGGTCGACGGCAAAATGGCGGTCATTCAGGGTGTTGAACATCTCAAGGGCGCTCCCGTGAAAGCGGATGATTTGCGCGCGGGTGCGGCGATGGTGATTGCCGGGCTTGTCGCTTCCGGTACAACAGAGGTTGAAAACGTGGTTTACATTGATCGCGGGTACGAAGACATTGTCGGCAAATTGCGCAGTGTCGGTGCGGATATTCAGCGTGTCCCGATCGTTGATCCGGACACACGGGTGCGGGTTTCCTGATTTTACGGGCGGGGTATACCCGCCTTTTTCCGTATTATTGACAGGCGAAATGCTTTCTGATTTGGATTGAGTGGGTCATATGGCAAAATTTTGTTCCTTATTCTCGTCGAGCCGCGGAAACTGTACGTATATCGGCACACGGGACGGCGGCATTTTGATCGACTGCGGCGTAAGCTGCAAAAAAACCACGCAGACGCTGTCGGCTTTGGGAGTAGAACCGCAACGTATTCATGCGATCTTTATCACGCATGAACATACCGACCACGTCTCCGGTTTGCGCGTGTTTGCAGGCAAGTGGGGAATTCCCGTGTTTACTTCCCGCGGAACGCTCGCTGCGTTGGAGAACATGCAGGTTCTGAACGGAAAGTTTTCGGTGGATATCATTCCGTCTTCCGGTTTGTCGATTGGTGATTTTCATGTGCGTCCTTTCCCGCTTTCCCATGACGCGCGGGACCCTGTGGGGTACAGCGTGACGACTTCTGACGGCAGAAGGATTTCTGTTGCCACGGACACCGGCGTCGTTACGGATGCGATCCTTTCCGCAGTCAACGGAAGTGATTTGGTTTTGCTCGAATCTAATCATGATATCGGGATGCTGCAAAACGGAACCTATCCCTATGCCACAAAACGGCGTATTTTATCTGCCATAGGGCATTTGTCCAATGACGCTTGCGCCGAAGCAGCGGTTTCTTTGCTGGAAAGCGGGACAACACGGTTTTGTCTTGGCCATTTAAGTCCGGAAAACAATATCCCTGCGCTTGCGTATCAAACAACATATTCCGAGCTGACGATGGCCGGCGCAAAAGAGGGATCGGATTATCAGCTTACCATTGCGGGCGGCGTTCCGGAGATGATATACATATGATGCATATTTATGTGGTTGCGCTCGGCAAATTGAAAGAGGCGTATCTTCGCGAGGCGTGTGCGGAGTATGTCAAACGGCTGAAGGGATACTGTCAGCTGCATCTTGTTGAACTGCAGCCTGTAAAGTTGCCGGATAATCCTTCGCCCGCGCAGGTTGACCAGGCGCTGGAAAAAGAAGCGGAGCTGATCGAAAAAAGCATCCCTTCCGGCGCAAAATGGATTGCGATGTGTATCGAGGGGCAGACTATGTCCTCCGAAAAATTCAGTTCATTTTTAGAGCAGTCTGCTATGTCAGGCGCTGCGGCATTTGTGATCGGAAGTTCCTATGGCCTTTCGCCAAAAATTAAACAGCGTGCCGCGCTGCGGCTGTCCATGTCGCCAATGACATTCCCGCATCAGCTTTCGCGCGTGATGCTGCTTGAGCAGATTTATCGCGGTTTTCAAATTCTCTCCGGCGGAAAATATCATAAATAATGAGGCGATCGTATGAAAAAGTTTCTGTTCTATCTTGTGCAA
>CAMOCU010000062.1 GCA_946610835.1 uncultured Clostridia bacterium
GACGAAAAATCTTACTTCGCAATCCGTACACCTCAATTGTACGGTATTGCCTTAATTATATTTCAGATTTTTTCATCAAAAATATTTTGCAAAAAAGATCCGCGCGAGCAGATTGAACCGATACAGAAGCACGGATGCGGACACGGTATGCACGCCGCCGTGGTTGTCGGTCAGCTGGAGCGTCACACGTCCTGCGCCGGCGAAAAGGCCGCGCATGGTGAGCGTGCCGTCCTGAATGCGCATACGGTTGTTTTCGGCTACGCTCCAGCGAACGTCCGTAATCCGCATTCCCTCATTCGCCGTGTAGGCAAAGGCAACCGGATTGCTCTGGTAGGAGCCGAAGAGCGGAATCTTGCGTTTGTATGTGCCGCTGAACGTTTTGCCGTCCGCAGTCAGATGGATCTGTGTCGCCGCCACCGTAACGGGGAACCGGGTCGAAACGCCGCCGAACTGCACCGGCACCTGCGTTGTTCCTGCCGTGCGCAGAATCTGATCCGGCACCGTACACGCGCCGGTCACGTCCGTTTTGCGCGTGATGTAAGAAACGCTTTGGTTGGTGTTCTTGTCCAAATAGGTAAATGTATACACCGCCTGAACGCGCAGCCCGGTCGTGTCGATTCTCTGGGCGTTGTCGGCCGTAAAATAGGTTGTGCCGGCGGGACTGTTGACCACTTCGATGCGCTGAAGCGTGTCAGGCAGCACCGACAGCTGGATGTCCGCTGTCAGCTCTTTGCCGCCGTCGGGTGTGTAGGATACGCGTATGCGCTGCGCTTCTCCGCTTCCGACCGCATCCAGAAGCGCCGTTTTCGGCATGACCGCCTTCGCCGTCACATCCTCCTGCTGCGTGTCGCTGTACACCAGCAGTACCTTCAGCCCGGTATAATCCAAAGTCTGTGCCGTCGGCATCACGGGATATTCCAGACGCATCCGATCCGTCACAAGCCGCAGCTGTACGGGTTCGGGCTTGTTGTCGATCACGCGCACTGCATAGACCGCGGACAATCCGGCGTATTGCACCGTCACATTCGCGCTGCCCGGCACATCAAAAACCTGCGACGCCGGGAATACAGCGTCCTTCGTCACATTCAGATCCGGCACAGCCGTTCCGGCCTGTTCAAAGCGCGCAAAGACACGCACGCCGTCTTTCGGCGGCTGCTGCGGCTGATCGGACGCGGATACGGAAAGCTCCTGATCGCACACGGCGTAGATCGAAACCGGTTTGAACGTCTGCGAATCAAAGCCGTTTTCGACCGCCTGCTTTTCAGCGGCGGAGCCGGGATAGCAGTGAACGACCAGACCGGATGTACCCTCAAACACGCTTTTCGGGATCTCTGTCCGGCTTCCGAACACATACAGATCGCCGCCCTTGCTGAAGCAAAGCTGGAACGCGTTATCTGCCACGCCGGTCACTTTTTGGCCGAGACAGACCGTTTTAAGCGACGTGCAGTTGTCAAACAGACGCGCGGGAATCGTCGTCACGCCGTTGCCGATCTGCACGGTTTCCAGCGCTGCGCAGTCCGCAAAAGCGGAAACGCCGATCGTCGTTACACTGTCGGGAATGACAATACTGCGCAGCGATGTGCATCCGTAAAACGCAGAAACGCCGATCTTCGTCAGCCCTTCGCTCAGATGCACCTGCTGCAGCGATGTGCAGATGCTGAACTGCTCGTCCGCCAGTTCGGTAATTGTTTCAGGTATCGTAATGGAACGAATGCTGCTGTTTTCAGCAAATGCTTCGCTGTCCAGACCAACAACCGTCCGGCCGCCGATCTGCGCGGGAATCACAACCGCTGTGTCCGCGCCGCCGTACGCCGTGATCACAAGATTTTCCCCGACGCGCCGCACGTCAAAATCGTCCGTGTCCACAGCCAGGCCCTGCAGCATTGTGCCGCACAGCAGCAGCGAAATCGCCAGCAGTACGCTCCATCCTCTTTGCACAAGTTTCATACATTGCACCAACCTTTCTCGCTCATACCGGAACCCGTCAGGGTTCCTTTTTTATTTTTTGCGCAAAAGAAACGAGTTCTTCAAAAAGAACCGCCGTTTCTTTGAGTATACGTTCATTTTCCGGATCACGCAACAGATAAAGCCCGGCCTTGCGCACCGCGCGGACAAAACGCGGATCTGCCGGAATCTGCTCGCGCACCATCGGGCAGGACGCCGCGCCGCGCACATCATAAACAACCCGGATTTGTGTGCCGTCCGGCGTGTCGACCGGCATTGGGAACAACGGATACATCCGGCAGGCCAACGGCCTGTCCTGTCGCCGGCAATGCCCGGTGCAGATCAACAGCGTCCTTCCATCCGCCTTGCGGACGGTAAAACCGGGATCTGCCGCGTATCGGACTTCTTCGCCGTGAAACAGTTCCATACCGTCGTTGCCGCTGCCTTTGCAGCAGCACGCGCCGCACAATTTTCCGCAGTCCTGCGCGCCGAGCGGCGCAGCTTTGCGCAAAGCGCTGTATGCATCGCGGATCGCGTCCGTCATCCGTTCTCCATCCCCATTGTTGCCCGAGCATTCAGCGCAGTGTCAGCGCGTTTGCCGGACAGAAATTCGTAATAGCCCTGTGCGCCTACCATTGCGGCATTGTCACCACACAGATGCAGCGCAGGCATATACAGCTGCCAGCCGCGTTCGCGGCACAGTCTGCCGAACTCGCGGCGCAAAACGGAATTTGCGGAAACACCGCCGGCAAGCACCAGCCGCGTCTGTGCGAAATCTTCCATTGCGCGGATCGTGTTGTCGGCAAGGCACCGTACCACCGCCGCAATATACGACGCACCGAAATCCGCCAGCGGGATCTGCTCGCCTTTTTGCGCGGCATTGTGCAGCAGATTGACCGCCGAAGTTTTTAACCCGGAAAAGCTGAAATCATATGCGCTGCCGGACACCGTCGGCTTGGGGAAGCGAAACGCTTTCGGGTTGCCGCCGACAGCGGCTTTGTCCAGATGCAACCCGCCGGGATACGGCAGACCGATCGCCCGGGCGGCCTTGTCCATACATTCACCCGCCGCGTCGTCCCGTGTGCGTCCGATCACACGGAACGTCGTGTAATCCTCCACAAGAACGATGTGACTGTGCCCGCCGGACACAACAAGCGCCAAAAACGGCGGCTGTAACTCCGGATGCGTCAGATAATTGGCGGCAATGTGGCTGCGCAAATGATGCACCGGCGTCAGCGGCAGCCCCGCCGAAAACGCAAGGCCTTTGGCGTAATTGACGCCCACCAGCAGCGCGCCGATCAGTCCCGGCGCATAGGTCACCGCCACTGCGTCCAAATCAGCATAACCGCAGCCGCTCTCTGCCAGCGTCTGACGCACCACGCCGGAAATGGCCTCCACATGGCGGCGCGAAGCGATCTCCGGCACAACGCCGCCGTACAGCACATGCTCGGGCACCTGAGAAGCGACCACGCTGGAAAGAATCTGCCGCCCGTCCCGCACCACTGCCGCCGCGGTATCGTCGCAGGAACTTTCGATTGCAAGTATATTCATACGGAATTATCCTCAAAAAATCTGGTGTAGATCCGGGCGTCCTCCACAGGCTCCCGGTAAAAGGCTTTGCGCTGTCCGACGTCTTTGAATCCGCACTGACGATACAGCGCGATAGCCGCTTCGTTGCTCTCGCGCACTTCCAGCGTAATGCTCTCGCATCGCCGCGCCTGCGCGCCCCGCGATGCGCTCTGCAGCAGCGCACGCGCGATCCCGCGCCGTCTGTACGCCGGAAAAACGGCCACATTCGTGATGTATGCCGTCCCGCAGATCTCTTGCACGCCGATGTAGCCTGCCGGCTGCGTTTCGTCCAGCGCAACAAGAAAATGCGCGTGCGGATTGTCCAGCTCCTCGCGCAGTCCCTGCGCCGTCCACGGCGTGGAAAAACAAAGGATTTCCAGTTCGGCCAGCGGCAGGATATGCTGCGCGGCCATGGGTACAATCGTTATTGCCATCTTAAAACTTCGGAACCCACACGGCCATATCCGTTTCGCCGCGGTTGGCAAAGGCATAGTACGGAATAAACCGCAGCTTGGCCGGGCGGTAATCGCCGCTTGCCGGGCGGTAAAGCGGACCGCCGCAGCAGGTACATTCAAACTTGCGCCAGCCGGAAGCGGTGAGCGTCGGCACGCCGGGGAACACCTCCGCGCTTTCGCACACGGGGTCAAAAATATCCGCACATAAGCCCGCCAGATCGTTGGCGTTGTCTATGCCTTCCATGCAATACACCACCGGCCCCTTGACCAAAGCGACCTTGCCCATGTCGTCGAGCACACGAGGCGACGCTTCGTAAAAGACGGGCTGCATATCCAGAAGCAGCGTGAACACAAACGTATCGGACGGCACGCGAATATACACATATCCTTTTTCCGCCTGCCCCCGGGCGTCGACGCCGTCCAGGTCATACTTACGGCACCAGCCGGGAATGCGCAGCGCAATGCGTTTGCCCGCAAGGCCCTGCGCCTCGAAACGCACCGTGCCTGTATCGGGGTAATCCGTTTGCTGGGCAAGTGTTCCGCCGCACACGCGTGCTGTGCTGTGCATGTATTGATGCACATACACCGTATCCTTCGACACAGCGTATGCCATGCCGCCGATTCCGGCCAAAAAACGGGTCATGTTGGGCGGGCAGCAGGAACAGTCGAACACCTCTGCGCGCTGACTGCGCGGAAAGCGGGCAAATCCCTCTCTGCCGCGCCGCTGCGCAAGATCCACCGCCAGCGGATTTTCATAAAAGAACGCTTTGCCGTCCAGCGACAACCCGGACAGCACGCCGTTATACATGGCACGCTCCGCCGCATCGGCGTACCGCGCGTCCGGATCGGCAAGACTCATGCGGGACGCGAACAGCGCAAGCGAGATTGCCGCACACGTTTCGGCATAGGCCGAAGCATTCGGCAGATCGTAATCGCCGCCGAAGCGCTCGCCATCGGCAGACGCACCAACGCCGCCGGTGATGTACATGCGCTTCTGTGTAATGCTTTCAAAGACCGATTCGCATGCCTTTTGCAGCGCCGCGTCGCCTGTGATGCGCGCGGCGTCCGCCATCGCACAGTACAGGTAACACGCGCGCACAGCGTGACCGGCCGCGATCCGCTGGTCGCGCACCGGAATATCCTGAAAATACAACGGATCAAAAATAGTCAGGTTGTCGCGCCGCGGATTTGTCCCGCGCGCGTCCAAAAAATACAAAGACAGGTCAAGATACTTTTTTTCGCCGGTGCATTGATACAGACGGATGAGCGCCAGCTCGATCTCTTCATGGCCGGGCGTCAGAAATCCTGCGCTTTTTTCCACCCGGAAAACACGGTCGATCAGATCGGCATACCGGCACATCATGTGTAAAAAGCGCGCGCGTCCCGTGGCCTCATAATACGCCACGGCGGCCTCGATCAAATGACCGGCGCAGTACAATTCGTGGTTTGCGCGGTAGGTAAAGCGGTGTGACGGATCCACCACCGTATAATAAATATTGAAATAGCCGTCTGCATCTTGATTGCGTTCGATGCAGTCGATCACATCCTCGATATATCCCTGCAGCTTGTCATCCGGATGCTTTTGCAGCACATACGCCGCCGATTCGATCCATTTGGCCACATCGGAATCCCAAAAGAAATGCGGCTGATGCGGCATGCCGGGTTTCCAATCGCAGCGGAACGCCGCAAAACGGCCTGTTTTTTCAAACTGGCTGCGCACGCTTTCGACCGTCACATCCCGATTGAGCGCCTGCTTGCGCGCCCAAAATCCGCCGGTAATGTCGACGTTCGTATAGGATACAGGGTTTATTTGCATGTCCAATCTTCCTCCCTGAGCAAAAGAATCAGCTTGTCCCGGATCTCGTCCGCACACTTTGCATAAACCGCGTCGTCCCCGCCGAAGGGATCCGGAATGTGCAGCACACGCCGTTTCTCCGGCGGCACATAATCCGCCAGAGCCGCCGCATGGCTTTCGGTCATGCAGACAAAAAGATCGCCCTGCTCAAGCAGATAACGGCTGACGGAGCGGGATCGGTGGCCTGCAATGTCCGCGCCGAGCGCTTTCGCCGCGCGGACAGCTTCGTCCGTTACAGGCATGCCGACACAGCCGCACAGCCCGCAGCTTGTGCACTCCACGCCCTGTATGCCGCTCTCCCGCAGCAGCATGCGGAAGATGCCTTCTGCCATCGGGCTTCGGCAAGTATTCCCCGTGCAGACAAAAACCACCAGCATTCCGCGGCACACCTCCCGATTCAGCGTTTCCTGATAGAATCAATCTATTTTATTATATCAGTACACCCACTGTTTTGCAAGAAAAAATTGTGCCGTCTGCGGATCAAAAAAGATATGCCTCCGCTAAGGAAGCACTGATTAAATCCGATGCGCACGAAGGAATGGATCTTTTTCCGT
>CAMOCU010000063.1 GCA_946610835.1 uncultured Clostridia bacterium
GGCCATCCGCGGCTCAACCCCTTCGAGGCATACGGGGCGCTGGTGCTGCGGGAAATTTTTAACGTTTTGTACGATTGTTTCGAGGGCGGCGACGTATGGTCGCGCGGCGCGCAGATGCGCCGGATCTATCCGCGCCTGTCGGAGGCTTTTTTGCAGCATCTTGCGCAGTATGTGCCTGCGGAATGCGTTCCGCAGGAGGAACTGCGGCAGACGGCGCAAATGTGCGACAACGAAAAAATATATTCTGACCTGTACGACCCAAAGACCGCCGCGCAGGCAACGCTGGACTTTATCTCCGGCATGACAGACCGTTTTGCGATTGCTGCGTTTGAGGAGATGCTGCGCTTTTAAGGAAGCGCTGATTCAATCGGGGTGTACGAGGGGACGAGAGATTTTTTCGGCAGATTGTACAAAAAATCTGCCGGCTTGCTGACGCAAGGCAAGGATTTTTGGTGCAATATGACGGAAAAAGATCCATTCCTTCGTGCGCATCGGATTGAATCAGTGCTTCCTTAAGTCCTGCTTGCTTGGTCTTATCCGCCTCTTGCCCGCTTTTCCGGTGCTTTTCTCCCACTGTACGGAAACTCAAGACATTTTGCCGCAAGGCAAAAAAGCGAAAAATTTTTTGCAAAAAAAGACGATCTTTTCTATTGACAAATCGGGCAGGTTCTGTTACTATAGGTCTGTATATAAGTGCTTATTCGCTTGATAGATAGGAGAGTGTTTTGAAATGAAAAGGTTTTCGATGATTCTGCTGGCGCTGCTGGTTGTGGCGGCGGGCGTGCTGTTCAGCGTATCTGCTGCGGACGAAACATTCATCAGTCCCACTGCGCCGACGCTTCCTCCCGTAACGATTGCGCCGCCTACTGTTCCCGGCGTGATTTCTACCGTTCCCGGAACTTCGACCCCTGCGACGCCCGGCGGCACAACGGCTGTTCCCGGCACCAAAGCGCCTTCCGGCACGGCGGGTCCGCGCGAGCAGTTGACCTCTCCTTATGAGCAGGGTTCTGCCGCTACCACACCCGACGGTTCCACCATTTCCGGTACCGCCAAGCCCGATGCAAACCCCAATTCCCCCAAGACGGGTGATACCAGCATGGAAGTGTTCGCTTTCGCGGGTCTCGCGCTTGCCTGCACGGGTGTTGCAATTGTGCTGAAAAAGCGCAAGGCAGAAGACGTGGACTGATTTTTAAAGCTTAACGACGCTGACCGTACACTTTTCGTGCATACGGCGCCATTTTTCTGCATTTCAGAACCTGCAGCGGCATCACGTATGCTGGCGCAGGTTCTTTTTGTTTGCCGAAGGGAGGCAGCTATGGCCGGTTATTCCGCAAAAGGGCGCGGTAACACGCTCAAAATAATTCTGATCGTTCTGCTGATTCTGCTGGTCTGCTTTGTCGGCTTTTTCGGCATGCGGGCATATAGGGATTACAAAGCGCGCCAGCGGTACGAGGAACTTGCACAGGCAGTGAAGCCGTCCGGCACACAGGACGCGCGGCCGGAAAGCCCGGTGGACTTCGCGTCGCTGCAGGCGCAGAATTCCGAGATTTATGCATGGATTGTTGTACCGAATACGGACATTGAGCTGCCGATTCTGCAAAGCAAGGCGGACGATTTGTATTATCTCAACCGCGATCTGGAAGGAAAATATTCGCGCCTCGGCTCGCTGTTTACCCAGTCGGCCAACAGTCTCGATTTTACGGATCCCGTAACCGTGATCTACGGCCACAACTATGCCTCCGGCGGGATGTTTACCAATCTGCATTATTTTGAGGACAAGGACTTTTTTAACGACAACGAGTATTTTTATATTTACACACCGGGACGCAGATTGACCTACCGTGTGATTTCCGCATACAAGTACGACGAGCGGCATATCCTCAACTCATTTGATTTTTCTGATCTGGACGTACGGCGGGAATACTACGACTATCTGCTCAATCCCAAGGCAATGCTGCGCAACGTCCGTGAGGGCGCCACGCTCGAGCTGACAGACAGAATTGTAACGCTCAGCACATGTCTGACAGGCGGATATAGCGGCAGATATTTAGTGAATGGAGTTTTAGCAAACGATGAGCAGACAAGATGATCTGTCTTCCCTTGAGCAGGAGCAGACAACGCATCGTGAGGATACACATCATGTGTCGTACGCGCATTCCTCGGGGGAAAGCTCGCACGGCAGTGTGCACGCGCATTCCTCGGGGGAAAGCTCGCACGGCAGCGCGCACGCGCATTCTTCGGGGGAAAGCTCGCACGGCAGCGCGCACGCGCATTCCTCGGGGGAAAGCTCGCACGGCAGCGCGCACGCGCATTCCTCGGGGGAAAGCTCGCACGGCAGCGCGCACGCGCATTCCTCGGGGGAAAACTCGCACGGCAGCGCGCACGCGCATTCCTCAGGCGACAGCACCCACGACAGCGCGGAGGGTTCCCACCGGCATACGCATCATTCCGCTTCCGCGCATTCCGGCACTTCGCGCAGCGGTTCCCGCCGCTCCGCACACAGCAGTTCCCGCAGCGGTTCGCACAGCAGCGAACACAGCGCCTCCGCGCAAAAAAGCGCGGTCGAGGAGCAGCGCCGTACGGAACTGATTCAAAAATATCAGGTGGTGTCCGACGAGGATATCCAACGTGAAAAGCAGTATGCCCATCATCGTCACCATCACCATCATCATTCCCGCCGCCGCAAGGTGCGCCGCACACTGATCGCCGTGCTTTGCGTCCCGCTTGCGCTGATTCTGATTGCCGCGTCTGTTGTGGGCGTGCTTTCTTTGGTGGGGCGTATGCAGGTGCGCGAGGATACAACCGGTATTCAGACCAACCCTTACGCCGTAACGTACGACGAGGGCAAGACGGTGGAGTACAACGGACAGGTTTATGCGCTCAACGAGGACATTGTCAGCGTTGCGGCCATCGGTCTGGATCGAGAGCAGTTCGGTCTGCTTGGCGACAAGATCGGTACGGCCGGTCAAGCGGATATGATCCTGATAGCCGCCATGGATATGCGAACCGGATTGGTGCGTACGCTGATGATCCCCCGCGACACGATGGTGGATGTGGATCAATACACGACCGTGGGCGAATATGTCCGTTCGGAACGTATGCAGATCTGTTTGTCGTTTGCATACGGCGACGGCAAGCAGACAAGCAGCAACAATGTGCTCAAAAGTGTGGAGCGCGTGCTGTACGGCATTCCGGTTTCGCTGTACGGCGTGCTGGATCTCGACGGTATTGCCGCGCTCAACGACGCCATCGGCGGCGTATCACTGACCTTGCAGGCGCCGTACGGCAGCTATTATGCCGGCGACCGGATTACGCTGCACGGCATGGAAGCGCAGGCATTTGTGCGCAGCAGAGATTTGACGATCCTCGAATCCGATACCTACCGCCGTGCGCGTCAGGTTCAGTATCTGCACGCTTTTACAGACAAAGCGGTTCATGCCGCAACAAAGGACATCGGCGTTGTCCGTCGTTTGTACAATGCGGCAATGGAATATGCCTTTACCAATGTCAGCCTTTCGCGCGTGATGTACTTTGCGACCACGCTTTTGGCCAAGGGTGTGGAGGTCATGGATCCCGTTGTGCTGGCCGGCCAGATTCAGCGCGGTGATCCGTATTCCGAGTATATTCTGGACGAGCAGTCCGTTTTTGAAACCGTGCTGGACATCTTTTACACGCCCGTTGGCGCATAATCGCATCCTACACAGCCTGTCGGATTTCCCGGCAGGCTTTTTTTCGGACTTTCTCTTTTTCTATTGAATTATTTACTTATATATGCTAAAATGTAAAACATGAATGTGTATGATTTTGACAATACGATTTACGATGGCGAGAGCTGCTTTCATCTGTTTCTGTTCTATCTGCGCCGGGATCCCGGCCTGCTGCGGCTGCTGCCGCAGGTGGTGCATGCCTTTGCGCGGTATAAAAAGGGAGAGGTGACAGCGGAGGCGTTTTTACGCCAGTATGCGCCTTTGGTGGAAGAAAAGCTTCGCCAAATCCCGGATCTCGAAGCGGATATGGCGGCTTTTTGGGATCGGCATATGCGGCGGATCAAGCCCTTTTATGCGCGTCAGCGGCAGCCGGACGATCTGATCGTGACGGCGGCGCCCGATTTTTCGATGCGCGAGATTTGCCGGCGGCTGGATGTGCGTCACTGTCTTGCGACGCGTGTGGAGCCGGGCACTTGCCGGATCCTGCATTTCAATCTGCAGGAGCGCAAAATCGACGCTCTGCGGCAGGCATATCCCGACGCGCAAATCGACAAATTCTATACAGACTCTGCGGAAAATGACGCGCCGCTGATTGCGCTCGCACGCGAGGCGTATCTGGTGCGGGGCAGCCGCATTACAAAAATTAAGTAGTCACGGGGTGGATCACATGAAAACAACCATACAAAAGCGCCTGCTTGCGCTGTTTTTGATTGCCGCGCTGTTTGCGCCTGCTTTTGCTGTGCGCGCGGCGGGAGCCGAGGAATTTGTCTGTGAAAAATCGGCGCAGGCGCAGCCGGACGGAACGTACCGCATCATGCTCAAAGCGTATCAGACCGGTTATGTCGCACCCACGGACGTGGTGCTGGTGCTGGATGTTTCCGGCAGTATGGAACACAGCACGCCCGTGCCGACCGACCAGATTGACCCGGCCAAGGATTACTACATCCGCTACCGCCACGAAATTGTGGTGGACGGCACGCCGGGCATTAAAGAGGACAACATTCGCGTATACAACACCGCCGAACCCGGCGAAACGCCCGTGTGGACAGCCGTGCTGGAGCCGGGGCAGGCGCCCGTGCGTGTCTATCCTGCCGGCAGCGGCGCAGAAACGGAGTACACGTTTTACACCGGTGCGATGGATGCGCTGCGCAAAGCAGCCGGCGATTTCGTCGATTCCGTTGCACAGAATGCCCGCCAGACGGGTGCGGCACATCGGATTGCCGTGGTCGAGTTTTCTGCGCCGACCGCCAAGGGCGAGGCGCTCTGCACGCATGAAAACAGCTTTTACGCCAACATTCTTTCCGGCAACGGCACGCGCGCCGGCGCGCTGGTTTCCGCCACGCAGGAGCAGGCGCAGCTGCACGATATTTTTTCCTCGCTGACCGCCGCCGGGCCGACCTATTCCGACGATGCGCTCGCACAGGCGCAGGCTATCCTTACGCCGGACAGCACGCGCCACCAGCTGGTCGTTCTGTTCACGGACGGCGGCCCCGGTTCATACGGCTGGGAGCACGACAACGATTCCTCTGCGCTGGCCACGGCCGACGCCGCAATTGCCGCTGCCGCCCGGATGAAAGCGCAGGGCGTGCGTATCTACACCATCGGCGTGTTCAACGAAGAGAACCTGACCGGAGAAGTGGGGCAGAAAAACCGCACATATCTCGGCTGCATTTCTTCCGACTATCCCGCCGCGGTTTCCATGGAATCGCCCGGCACACAGAGCGCGAACCGATATTGCTCTATCGGCGATCTGCAGATGGATCTGAGCGGCGCGTTTGCGGACATTTCCGCCGTGATCGGTGTGCCGGTGGAGAGCGCGCAGGTGCTGGATACGGTATCCGACTGCTTTTATCTGACCGATGCGCAGCAGCAGGCGCTGCGGCAGGCATATCCCGGCGTGCAGATTCTTGAAAACGCCGACGGAACAACGACCATTCGTTGGGACGACCGTGACTTTCCGCTTGTGGCCGTGCTGCCGGACGGCACGCCTGCATCCGCGCAGGATGAGAATATTTTTATCATGACATTCGACGTCACGGCGCGGGATACGCTGCTGGGCGGCCAAGGCATCCAAACCAACACAGGCGACTGCGGCGTTTTTGCCGACGGTGTGCGGCTGGCGTCGTTTGCTGCGCCGGCGGTGGATGTGCCGGTCAACACAGCAAAACTTGCCGATTTGTTCGCGGTGCAGCCGCTGACGGTCTACGCCGGACAAACGGTGCGTGCGCGGGATCTGTATACCGATCTGTCCGATGCTGTACAGGCTCCCGGCGCAGAGATTGCCTACCATGTAACGGATGCGCAAGGCGCGGCGTTTACAACCGGCGTTCTGCAGGAAAGCACGGATTTCACCGTCATGGTGCAGGTGCGCATCGGCGGCGAAACATATACGCATGAAAAAACTGTCCGTGTGCAGGTGCAGCCGGATCTGCCGCAAGCGCTCACGCTCACAAGTCTGCCGAAGAAGCTGGAATACTTCACGGGCGACGCGCTCGATACAACAGGACTTGCCGCGCAGATTCGGTATCTCAGCGGCAAAACGCAGGCGCTGACAGCCGCGGACTGGACGGTCACGCCCGCAACGCTTTCCAAGGCCGGCACGCAAACCGTGACCGTTTCCGCCAAGGGGCTTGCGG
>CAMOCU010000064.1 GCA_946610835.1 uncultured Clostridia bacterium
TTTGAATCTGGTTACGCGGATATGTGACACGACAAGCATCAGCACCACACCCGCAACCGCAAACAGCGCCTGCCGTTCAAAAAAGTAATACGGCGTTTTGGTATAATAACTGGCAAACACATAGCTGGCGGAAAACATCATGACCACACCGATCGTCAACAGCGCGATGACGATCAGCAGAAAGCCCGTGTCGAAAGCACCCGGCTCAATCCAGTTTTTCAGCCTGTTGCGCATGGTTTCCTCCGCAAAAATGGATTTAGGGAAATGCTGCATCAATCGGAATGAGCGTGGAAACGAAATAATCCCTTCCGCCGCGCGCATCGGATTGATTCAGCGCTTCCTTGGGTTATCCGAAATACATCAGCGCCACGCCTGCCGCGCCGCCGATCAGATTGACGCATGTAAAAACCGCAACGATCTTTTTTTCGCTCCAGCCGGACATTTCAAAATGATGGTGAATCGGCGCCATTTTAAAAATCCGCTTGCCGTGTGTGAGTTTGAAATAGCCGATCTGAATAACGTCCGACATGCCCTCGATCACATAGATAATCCCCACAGGCAGCAGAATCAGCGGGCAGTCCAACGCATACGCGAGCGCCACGACCATGCCGCCAAGGAACATGGAGCCGGTGTCGCCCATAAACACTTTGGCAGGATTGTGATCCCAGACAAGGAATCCCGCACATCCGCCGGCAAGGCATGCCGCCAGCAGACTCACGCCGAACTTTTCGCGCAGAACAGCGATCACCGCAAACGCCGCAGCCGCCGAGAGCGTCACGCTTGAGCAAAGGCCGTCGATCCCATCCGTGAAATTTACCGCATTGATGGCGGCGTAAATCACGCACACACCGAAAATCCAGAAAAATACACCCATGTCCACATTGCCGACAAAGGGGATAAACATATAGGGCTTACCGTTCATGCTCAGATACAGCGACAGCAGATACGCGCCCATCACCAGCACCTGTGCAACGGTCTTTTGCAGGATCGTCAGACCGAGGTTACGCTTTTTGACAACCTTGATATAATCGTCCGCAAACCCGATCACGCCAAATCCGAGCGCCATAAGTACGCCGGATAGAATTTTGGAACGAATTTCGACAGGAACGGGATACTCCCCGGCAAGAATATCACCGCCGGTGAGCTTGTCGGTCAGCAGCGTTACGGCAAACGCTGCCAGAATGCCCGCACCAAACAGAATGCCGCCCATTGTCGGCGTGCCCTGCTTCTTTTTGTGCCACGCGGGCCCGATGTCCAGAATCGTCTGCCCGAATTTCAGCTTATGCAGCCACGGGATCAGCACAAAGCCCAGCCCTGCCGTCACACCGAAAGACAGCACAAGTGCCAAAATATCCAATCCGATCCAGCTCATTTTTCCAGCTCCTTATATACAGTTTGCAGCACTTCCTCCAGCTTCATACCGCGGCTGGCCTTGACCAGTACCGCGTCCCCGTCCCGCAGCAGGGACAGCAGCTTTTGCGAAAGCGCCTGTTTGTCTTCAAAATGCTCCGCCATCGGCACCGCACACCGTACCGCCTCGCGATGCGTCTGCAGCGATGCGTCGCCGTACGTCAGCAGCACATCCACGCCCAAAGACGACGCCCATGCGCCGCTCTGGCGGTGCGCCTGCGGCGACAGTTCTCCCAGTTCAAGCATATCGGACAACACGGCGATCCGGCGCGTGGCACGTATATCGTGCAGCGTCTGCAGCGCAGCACGGACAGAATCGGGACTTGCGTTGTAACAGTCCTCTATGAACCGCACACCCGCCATGGTACGCATGCGCTGCCGCATACCTGCGGGCGTATAGTCCGCCAAACCAAGCGCTGCATCCTCGGGAGATACGGAAATGAGAAAACCTGCCGCGAATGCCGCCAGTGCGTTATAGATATTGTGCCGTCCCATAGCAGGCAGTTCCACGCGCTGCTCGCCGCAGCCGTAATCGACCGTAAAGCGGCTGCCCGTATCGGTCTGCTCAATATCATACGCTTTGAACCGGCAGTATGGATTGTCAATGCCGTAGGTATAGACCGGATGATCGGCCGCGGTGACTTCACGCAGCAGCGCATCGTCGCCGTTGAGAATCAGCGGTGCGTCCGGCGCCATACCGTCCAGAATCTCCAACTTTGCGCGCAGGATGCCTTCCCGGCTGCCGAGATTTTCAATATGGGAGACGCCGATGTTTCCGATGATTCCCATTGTTGGCTGCGCCGTACGGGACAGCCGCGAAATCTCGCCGAAGTGGTTCATCCCCATCTCAATCACCGCCGCCCGCGTATCCTCCTGCAGACGGAACAGGGTTTTCGGCAGACCGATTTCGTTGTTAAGATTGCCCTCGGTTTTCAGCGTGTTATACTTGCGGGCAAAAACAGCAGCCGTCATTTCTTTGACGGTTGTTTTGCCCACGCTGCCGGTCACGGCGGCTACGGGAATGTCAAACAACCCGCGGTAATACCGTGCCAGATCCAACAGCGCAAGCCGGGTATCCGGCACCAGCAGCTGTGCCGGAATACCCAGATCCCGCTGACAGAGAACGGCTGCCGCACCCTTTTGCAGTGCGTCGGCTGCGAAATCATGGCCGTCGAACCGTTCCCCGCGAATACACACAAACAGACAGCCGGGCGTCACTGCCCGATTGTCGATGCATACATCTGTAATACTGCCTTGTGCAGCTGTACAGGCGCCCACTGCGTGCGCGGCCTGCTGTATGGTCAAGGCTTTCAAGAAAAGCCCTCCTTATTCGTTATTGAGAATCTCCGCAACGACTTCCCGTTCGTCAAGATGCGTTTTCTCAAGGCCGATGATCTGATAGGTCTCCTGCCCTTTCCCGGCCAGCAGAATCACATCTGCGTTTTTCGCTTTTTTCATCGCAAAGGCAATCGCCTGTCTGCGATCCTCAATTCGATACACGCCCGGACGTGATTTCGGAATGCCCGCCATGATGTCGTCGATGATCGCGGAAGGATCTTCGGTGCGTGGATTGTCGGATGTGACAATGACCAGATCCGCGCCCTCCGCCGCAATTTTGCCCATAATGGGACGTTTTGTACTGTCGCGGTCACCGCCGCAGCCGAATACCGCGATCACTCTGCCCTCTGCGATTTCACGCAGTGTTGCCAAAACGTTTTCAAGCGCGTCCGGCGTGTGCGCATAGTCGATCAAAACAGTATACGGTTTTCCGGGCGTGGGTACCGCCTCCATGCGTCCCGGTACGCTGCCAAAAGCCGCAACATGCGCGAGCGTTTCGCGGAACGGCAGACCCAGCTCTGTCAAGCACACAATCGCGCCCATGGAATTGTACACCGAGAAGCGTCCCGGCACATGGAAGCGTACGCGGCCGATATGCGCGCGGCTGACGATTTCATACTCCACGCCGTCCATTTTAACGCGGATATTTTTGGCTGTATAATCGGCCTCGTCCTGCCGCAGCGAAAATGTGCGCACCGGGCATGCGATTCCTTCTGTCATAGCCGCCGCAGCACTGTCATCGCCGTTGACAACGGCAAGATCCGCCTGCAAAAACAGCATACGTTTGGCCTGCTGATAATTTTCAAATGTGCCGTGATAATCCAGATGATCCTGCGTCAGATTGGTAAAGATAGCCGCGCGGAACCGCAATCCCTCCAGGCGGCGCTGTGCGAGCGCTTGTGAGGAAGCCTCCATCACGCAGTGTGTGCAGCCCGCATCCGCCATCCGCCGGAACAATCCATGCAGTTCAAACGGATCCGGCGTTGTCAGCGTGGCAGGGATCTCCTCGCCGCCGATGATATTCTTGACCGTACCGAGCAGTCCGCAGGATACGCCGTGTCGCTGCAGAATGCTGTGCAGCAGAAAACAGGTCGTGGTTTTTCCGTTCGTTCCCGTAACGCCGATCAACTGCAGCTGATCCGCAGGATTACCGAACCATGCCGCACACAGCAGCGCGTACGCCGCGCGTGTGTTTTCAACAAGGATCTCCCTTTCCAATCCCAGCTTGCGTTCAGTCACAACGGCGGCAGCGCCCTTTTTCAGCGCATCCGCGGCGGCCGTGTGCCCGTCAAAATGGTCGCCGGCAACGCACACGAATACGCAGCCCGGTTCCACGCGGCGGGAATCCGCAGTCACTGCCGTGACAGGCCGGGAAAGGTCTGCCGTGTTTTGTAGAATTTTTATACGTTCCAGAAGAGCTGACAGGATCATATTGCTCTCCTCCTTGTGTTCTGAATTATTCGTCCGCATCCGAAACACCCATGTTCGATTTGAAATGAACCGTTACGGTTGTACCGTAATCGACGCTTTCGCCCGGGTCTACGCTCTGGCTGTACGACACCAGTTCGCTGCCCATCAGGGAATTGCCGGAGATCTTAATGTTCAGGCCGAGCGCAAGCGCCTCGTTTGTCGCCTGATTGACAGTCAAGCCGAGAAGGTTCGGCATTTCGAGCTTCTCCGCCTTTGCCTGCTCGGAAGTATACAGAATAATCGCGCCCTTTTGCGGGACGCTCTGTCCGCCGCCCGGGATCTGAGACAGCACTTCGTCGCCGTCGCCTTTGACTTTGACGGTAAATCCATCCGCAAGCAGCTTTTCGCGCGCCTCATGCACACTCATACCCACAACATCTTTGGCAATGACCTCCATCTTGGACAGCTCCTGCTCGGTATACTGCGGCTCAACATTGAGATACTGCAGCACATTTTCGAGAATGCCTGCCGCCACGGGCGCTGCGACTGCGCCGCCGCCGTGCGCACCCTGCGGATTGTCGATAATCAGGATCATCGCGACTTTCGGGTCATTTGCCGGAGCGAAACAGGCAAAGGAAGCCCAGTATTTGTTGGTACCGAGATGTTCGGATGTGCCGGTCTTGCCCGCCACGCGATACCCGCTGACGTATGCGTTTTTACCGGTACCTTCCCGCACGACGGCTTCCATCATGCTGCGCATTTTCTCCGACGTTTGTGCAGAGATGACCTGACGTTTGACCGTCGGGCGCGTTTCCTTCACAATATTGCCGTCCGCATCCAGTTCCTTTGCCACAAGATATGGCTGCAGCAGTTTGCCGCCGTTCGCCACGCAGGAGATCGCTGTGATCATCTGAATGGGCGTGACCTGAAACGACTGGCCGAATGACGCACTGGCCACGTTGGCCTGAATCATTTTGTCCATGTTAAAATACACGGAATTCCCCTCGCCGGGCAAATCAATTCCCGTTTTTTCCAGAAAGCCGAAGGATTCAAAATACTTGTTGAACCCTTCGATCCCCAGCCGCAGACCGCGCGTGATAAAGAACGGGTTGCAGGAATTCATCAAAGCCTGCGTGATGTTCTGTACACCGTGGCCGGAGTGACGGTGACAGTTGTACAGCGATCCGGCAATCTGCACACTGCCGACACAGTTGTAGTTTTCCTCCAGAGAGATCAGCCCCTCTTCAAGCAGCGCCGAGGCAGTGAACACCTTGAAAACAGAGCCCGGCTCATACGCATCGCTGATGCAGATATTGCGCCACTGGCGGTACCGCGCCGCCTGCATGGCCTCCTTGCGCTCCTGTTCGTCCTCGATCTCTTCGATGGAAGCAAGCGCGCGCTCGTCGATCACATTGTTGTAATCCGAAAGATCATAATACCCCGCGCCGCGGCTGCCCATGCCGAGCACCGCGCCGGTATTGACGTCCATCAGAATACCCAGCACCGAATCGCAGCCCGTGTCCACGTATGCCTTCTGCAGAGCGTTTTCAAGATAACTTTGGATATACTCGTTGATCGTCAGCACCAAACTTGTGCCGCGCTTGGCGTCGTAAACGTTTTTGTATTCGATCGGCATACTGCGGCTGCTGGTGCCGCCGTTCTGTGCGGTAATGATACGTCCGGGCACGCCGGTCAGCACTGAGTCATAATTCAGCTCGATTCCGTACAGACCCACATCATCCGCCCCGGTAAAACCAAGCACAGACGAGGCAAGCAGCGGCTTGGAGTAGTAGCGCTTGACGTCCGGATCAATCCCCACAAAGGTGCTGAAATAAATGCGCTGCGTTTTGCCGTCATCGCCGGGCGTTTCGTAATAAGTGCCCATAAAATCCTGCACCTTTTCCGCAACGGCATTCTCCACCTTGCTTTTAATCACAACATACCGGTAGCCGGTCTGGCTGCATTTGCCCCGGACATATTCCTCGCTCAGGCCAAGAATTTCCGCAAGCGCTTTGACAATGCGCTCGCGCGCGGTAATATTATCCCCGATCCGTGCAGCATTTACATATATTTTTTTGACGCTGGTGCTTTCGGCCAACGCCCTCATGTTCTCCTCGTAGATAATGCCGCGCTCAGCAGACACGACCGTGTCATGC
>CAMOCU010000065.1 GCA_946610835.1 uncultured Clostridia bacterium
CTGTAGTGCGTTTCCGCAAGATAGGCGCGCAGATCGTCCAAGTCGCGCTGGATAGTTTTGGCAGAAACTTCGTACTCGTTCGCCAGCCTGTCTTTGTTGAGCTTTTCACCCTTGTTCAGCCGCTCGTAAATATGCAGCATCCGAAAGCTTTTGTTGTTGCTGAATTCCATGTCCCCACCCACTTTCTTTTTTGTCATTCTGCGTCAAGCTGAGAATAAGATAATAGTAAAAAAGCAAAGCGAAACAAACGGTTTGCGTTACAAAAACCTTTTCCGATCGCTGTTTGTAATATTAATCATAGCAAAACCTTTTCTAATTTGCAAGCGTTCCTTTGCATGTCGGCTGTCGAGCACAGAACACCCGACGTAATTCGGCATGAAAACCTTTTAAAGCACAAAAAAGATTGCTTTTCATCTGTTATCATGGTATAATTACAGTAATTGTTTTTTCATTTTTGGGGACATTCCTTTTCAGATGGACACAATGTGTCCGCCTGATTTTGTATACTATGTAATAATCGCAGAAGTTACTGCCTATTCTGACAAACGGAGGAAAACCATGGAGATCAACAACGTAGTTGTTTCGCTGTATTTGCAGAATCATCCGCTGATTCAAGAAAGCAATATTGAAAAGCGCAAGAATTATTTGGGATTTTTGATGTACTATTCCGACAGCGAGTATCGTTTCTCGGACGCCGCGCTGGCTCTGTATAGGCGGTTTTTTCTGGGGGGCGAAAATGTCCCTGTTGAACCTCGCGCTTCTCTCAGCGGTTTGTTCGAATACCGCTTCTGTTTGTGGATGGACGTTTGGTTTATCAACGCGCTGCGGGATGCCGCCAAAGCACGCGTGCTGCACTTGCGGATGCTCCGCAAATCCGGACTGTCCGATAGATACCACGGCAGATTAGACAGATTATATCAGCGCCTGTACCCGAGAGAAAAGACGACACAGGAACGCAGCCGCAGCATATTCGGACTCCGTTATCGTCCCGCGCCCGCAAAATCGCCCGACCGGTTCCCTGCCGTCGAGGATTTGATCGCGGTATGGGAATGTAACCGAAAATGGATGGAACAATCCCCCATAAAAATCGTTTTCACCGCAAATATGAGCGCGGGGAAATCCACACTGATTAATGCGCTGATCGGAGTAAAGGCCAACAAGTCGCAGAGCATGGCGTGCACTGCAAAACTGCACTATATCTACAACAAGCCCATTAACGACGGTTTTTTTGCTGAAGACGATCATGTTCTAAATCTGGATGCCGATAACAACACACTAATGACCGATGACGAGGAAAACACCAGTAATAATATTTCTGTGGGGATCTATTTCCGGTTTGTATCCGGCCTTTCCGTTCCGTGCTGTTTTCTGGACACTCCCGGCGTCAACAATTCTCTGGACGTATTGCACGGCGAGATCACAGAGTCTGCCATCAAAACCGGCGACTATGATAAACTGGTTTATATTGTCAACGCAGACGGTGGGATCGCAACCGATGACGAACACAGATACCTGACCTTTTTGTCCGAAAATGCTGTACAAAAGCCGGTTATTATCGCCGTGAACAAAATAGATCGTTTCCGCTCGGAAGAAGATGATATTCGGTCGTCGCTGAAAAAAATACATCAGGACATTGTGCAATACCGTTTCCGTGATTCTGTGGTTTGTCCCGTTTCGGCCTATGCAGGATTTCTTGCCAAGATGGTATATTACGGACTTGAAATGAACGAAAACCAACAGGATGAGTATGATCTATATTGCCTGATGTTTAAAAAGAAGGAATACTGTTTGCTGCCGTATTATCCGGAGGACGTCCGAAAAATATGCGGCGAGATCACAGAGAGCGAACATGATCCCATGCGCAAGCGTGCGCTGCAATTGTTGTGTAATTGCGGTGTTTTACCCTTGGAGTTTATCATTAAAAAAGAGATATAAATCAAAGGAGTGGTTGAAAATGCGCGACGTCTTTATCAAGTACAATCCGTACAAAGTGGAAACAACCGTAGAGATCGACGGAAAACCCGTCAAGCCGAGTAGCGCTTTAAATGTGGGTGAACGCCGCTTGCAGGAGTGGATTGAAAACCTGCCGGAAATTCTGTGCAAGGAATGTAACACCAAAAGTTTTCGCATTCGCTTCCACGGCACCGTTTTGGATTATGAGGATTTTCAATCCGTTATGGATGACGCCATACGGAAAGGATTTCAAATCGAGTATTCGCATATCCCTGCCAAAGAAGTGGCAGACAAGGAAAGGCTGATCCAGGACATCTTTCAAGATATTCAGAAAGGTCAGTTTGAAGAGCTCAAAGAAAAAGACCTCAAGGCTGCGTTTGAAGCCGCCTTTAAAAGTGAATTCCCCGTTAATGTAATTGCAACGATGAGCGCTGGAAAGTCCACGCTGATCAATGCGTTACTGCGGCAGAAGCTGATGCCTGCCCAGCAGGAAGCCTGCACGGCGACGATCACCTATTTGCATGACAGTGATAGCGAACCGTATTTTGCCAAAGCATTTGACCGAAACGGCGATTTGATCAAAACCGTCGACAAGCTCTCTTTGGAAGCTATGAAAGAACTCAACGGCAATCCGGAGGTGTCGTCGATCTACGCAGAGGGCGATATTCCGTTTGTCAATGCCGACGACGTGTCACTCGTCCTTGTCGATACGCCCGGTCCGAACAATTCCCGCAGCGAAGAACATAAAAAAACCACTTACCGGATGCTCAAAAACTCCTCTAAAACGCTGGTTCTGTATATTTTAAATGCCACGCAGCTCGCCGTGAATGACGACAATAATCTGCTGAACAACGTTGCCGAAAGCATGAAAGTCGGCGGAAAACAGTCGAGAGATCGGTTCATTTTTGTCGTGAACAAGCTGGACAATTTCCGTGAGGGAGAAGACAATGTAGCTTCGGCGATTGAAAAAGTGCGCAAGTATCTGGAGGACAAGGGTATTCAAGATCCCAATATTTATCCCGCATCTGCTCTTACGGCATTAGATATTCGCACACTTTTGCAGGATAAACGGATTGTTGGTTATTCCTCCTTGGAAGAAATGGATGAGCTTTTCACACCGACGGAGATGAAAGCCATCAGCGATGTAAAATTGTTTATCAAATCCAAGGAACTTCACCTCGAGAATTTTGCGCCACTCTCCCCGAGCGCCAGAGAAGCGATCAATTCCCAGATCGAGCAAGCACAGGAAAAAAGTGAAAGCAACGATCCGAGCGTGAAATCCGAGGGAATGAAAGAGCTTGCGCTGATGCATACCGGCATCATTCCGATCGAAAAAGCGATTGAGATGTATGTGCTAAAATACGCAAAGACCGCAAAAATCAAAAATATCGTCGATACCTTTATGCACAAGCTGGAAAGCGCCGGCTCTTTTGAAAAGGCGCAGCAGGATATTCTGAAAAACCGGGAAGCCGGCGAGGCGATCGCGCATATGATCGCGGATATCGAAACCAAACTGAAAAGCGGCGAAGAGGCACGAAAGTTTAAGACAAAAATCGACGCCATATCCTATGACAAAAAGATCGATGAAACTGCGAATGCCATCGCCGAAAAAGCTCAAGCAGAGATCCGCAAGCAAATCACAAGTGTTAAAGGCGAGAAATGGACAAAGCAGCAAGCAGAGGAAATGCTGCGGACGTTCAACCGGTTTGCAACGGATCTGCAGGCGCAGAATCAGGTAGAACTGGAAGAGATCATCACACAGCATGTTCAGAAAAACGCGGACGATCTGCTGCGGCAGTATCAGGAGAAACTGAAGGAACTGACCGAGGAGTTGTCGGTCAGCGAAATCCGGATCGACGCGTTCGATTTGGTGCGCGGTGAAATACCCCGTATTTCCGCGGGCGACATGATCCGGAAGTATACCAAGACGAAGAGAGTTGCTGTCGGCACTCATGAAGAAAAGAATCCCGATCGAAGCGGCTTTTTCGGCTTTTTTAAGTTCTGGAAGGGGCCCAGATATGTTACTGTGACCGACTATGAAACGCAGGAATATGTTGATGCGTCCAAACTGGCTGATTCATTCTTCGCTCCGTTGAAGGCAAATCTGATCGACAATAAAAAGCAGGCTGTGGCCTACGCAAAGGAGCAGGCGCAGAATATCAAAGCTGCTTTCCGTATGAAGTTTGACGAATTGGATGCTTTGCTGCTCGGCAAAATGGAAGCCCTGAAAGCTTGCAATCTTGACCGTGAAAACGCAGAAGAGGCGATGCATAAATCAGAAAAACGTCTGGCGTGGTTAGAGGATATCGAGACTCGGCTCGCAGAAGTACTGGATATTTAAAAGGAGGGAACAAATCATGGCACTGAGCGAAGAATTTATCCAAGCGGTCGATACAAATCAAAACACACTCACTCGCGTGATGATCTCGGACAGTATGCTTATGGATCTAACGCTCGGAACGTTCCGCGAACGGCTGGAATATGCGGAACGCAATCTTCCGGATCTGTATGACGAGCACGACGGCGAAGTGTTCAGCAGTGACATAACTGATTGGGACGAGGGCTTGCTGGACAAGCAAATGATTCGGGTAGTTGAAAACTTTTCCAGAGAACGCATCGCGTTTCTGCAAAAACTGGTGCGTCATGTGAACGCGGAAAAGGCAGAGGAGGCTGACCGCGAGGCGGTCATTGAGCAGGCGAAACAGAAGCGTCCCGTTACGCCCACACAGGTCGGCATCGGCATCTCCGCTTGCGGTGTAATCACACTTATCGCCGGAATGGCGACATCAACGCCTGCCGTGACCGTTACCGGCGCTGTTATCGCGGCGGTCGGCGGTGCTGTCATTGCGGGGGATCAAATCAACAAAAAGAAATCCGGGAACGCATAATCGGATCTACACAGAGTATTTCGGAGGTGTTTGCAGTTGGGTAAGCTTGTTTCAAAAGGCAGAACAGAAGTTGTCGTTCCGGAACAGGCGGCGCTGGCCGACAAAATGCAGACGGCTTTGCAGGTCGTGGATGATATTGTCCTAAAAAAATACCTGCAGAGACTGCATGACTACGATATTATTCCGCTTGACAACGAAACAAAAGAGGTCAATATTGCCGAAAACGTACGTCTTTTCAAAATCACCGAAATGGTGTATGAAAAAGATGAATTCGCCACATATAAATTTGCCAGCGTGTTCAATGCGCTGTCCACGACCAGATGCTCTGTTTTTATCATTGTGGACTCAGACGGTGAAAAGACAGATTTTTATATGGGCATCCGTGCATCCGACCCGGATATGACGCCGAGCGCTTTGAATGATACGCTGCAGAATGCCATGGTCGGTCAATTTCCCGGTATCAAGACCGAAGATTATCTGGACGAAAACATTGCGGAATTACTGGAAAAAGAAACCAACAATGTTTCCATCGTTTCCTGCGTTGCCAATAGCAAGGACAGCGAAAACCGCGACAACAAGGCGTTTGTACAGGGGCTTGAAAAGCTGGCGTTTGCCATGCAGGGCAAACGGTATACGGCAATCATCCTGGCAGACGCCGCTTCGCAACAGACGCTCGAAGATACGCGCAGCAGCTATGAAACGATCTACACGCAGTTGTCGCCTTTCGCAAAGCAGCAGATCTCGTATTCAACCAATCTTTCGCAAAGCCTTTCAAAAACGCTCGGCACCACACATACGACTGGAACCTCCACCACAGAGACTGTCTCCGACATGTGGAGTCGATCAGACAGTTCTTCTTCGTCGTCCTCGAAATCACACGCTGTATCTCAGGCGAGCACAGGTACAAAACTCGTTAGCGGATTGTCTGCAGCGGCGGGTATTCTCGGCGCTGCGCTTGCGCCCGTTACCGGAGGCGCAAGTATGGCGATCGGTCATGCGGCGCAGATGGGGCTTGGTTTTGCGGCAATCGCGATCAATAAGCAAAAAACGGACAGCACGTCGGAAACTACAACCACAGGCACAACCAACACGGCGGGCGGGTCGAAATCCGATAGTGTCAGTAATAATGAAAGCGAAAGCAAAAGCACAAGTGAAACCGAGGGTACGACACAGGGTTCCGGTCAGAATCTGATGATGAATACGGAAAACAAGCAGATATGCAACATTTTGGAACGGATCGATTTACAGTTAGACAGGCTGCAGGAATGTGAAAGCCTCGGTATGTGGGAGTGCTCTGCCTACTTCCTTTCGGCGGAACCGTATACTGCCGAGATCGCCGCCTCCACGTACAAGGCGCTCATGCGCGGCGACAATTCGGGCGTTGAGGTCTGCGCGATCAATTCCTGGCGGCACTATGAGAAGCGGCAGGTCAAGCTGCTTTCCGAATATGCGC
>CAMOCU010000066.1 GCA_946610835.1 uncultured Clostridia bacterium
AAAAATCTGCCGGCTTGCTGACGCAAGGCAAGGATTTTTGGTGCAATATGACGGGAAAAGATCCATTCCTTCGTGCGCATCGGATTTAATCAGTGCTTCCTTAGTTTTTGCAATCCGAACGGAAGGCATTATCCCGAAGAAAAAGTCAAAACATGGATCGCTGGTGTAAACGCCGGATACCTTCCGGGATATGATGAATTTCGGCTCAAAAAAACACAGCGGGTTCTGGGCAGAATCGAAAACAAAATCAAAAAGCAAATTTGGAGCAGGGCGTAAAAAGCCTTGCTCCATTGCTTTATCGGAACGCCGCCTTTCCGGCAAGTGCCAACCAAGCCCGGCGCTGCCGGAAGGGGAAGAAATATACTGCAATGGGATTCGGGGGAAGACTCGGAAGCAGATGGAATATATGCATAAGATGCGTAAGCTGTGAGCGAACGAGGAAGAATGTATCGCGAACCGGGATTTGAATGGAGTCGCATGAAATCCGATTTCAGGGAAATACTACTTGCAGTTTTTTACGCTTTGGGGTATGATAAAAGAAAGGGGGAATATGTATGCGGTTTTTTGTGCCGACGGATATGAGAATCGGCAGAGGGATTGTTTCGGACAGCGCGGATAGATTGGCTGCGCTGGGATCACGATGCCTGATTGTAACTGGCAAACGATCTGCAGCGGCATGCGGTGCGCTTGCGGACATGGCGGCGGCGTTGGATGCGGCCGGCGTTGCGTATGCGCAGTATGACGGGATCGGACAGAATCCGACTGTGGAAAGCTGCCGAGCGGCAGGGGATGCGGCAGCACAGTTCGGTGCGGAATATATTGTCGGAATCGGCGGCGGTTCGCCGCTGGACGCGGCCAAGGCTGCGGCAGTGTTTGCCGGGAATCCGGCGCTGGACGATGCGTCGCTGTTTACCTATGCCTGGCCGCAGCGTATTCTGCCGGTGGTCTGTGTCGGTACAACTGCCGGAACCGGCAGCGAAGTGACGCCTGTTTCCGTGCTGACGAATGCAGCAGGACGCAAGCAAAGCATCCGCGATGACCGGCTTTATCCGGCGCTTTCCTTGGGAGACGGCAGATATTTACGTGCACTGCCTGAGCACTTTCTGCGCTCATGTGCGGTAGATGCGGCTGCGCACTGCGTGGAAAGCTATTTTAATCGCAATCATACGGATGTTTCCCGAATATTTGCGCTGCGCGGACTGGAAATCCTGCGGCCGCTGTTTGAAAAAATGCGCGATTCAGGGACACAAAGTCTTACGGATGCGGATCGCGAGCGGTTATATCTTGCTTCCATTTACGGCGGATACGCCATCAGCGTGACCGGAACAGCGTTTCCGCATGCGCTGGGTTATTATCTGACCGAATCGCACAGCGTATCCCACGGAATTGCCTGCGGCGTATTTTTGCCGGCCTTTCTGCGTCATTCCAGGCAATGCGAGCCGGCAGCTGCGGTACGGCTGGAAACAGTGACCGGTTATGGCATACAGGCGTGGATCGCGCTGCTGGATGCTGTAATGCCGCCGTGCGGCGTTCGGCTGACTGCCGAACAGATGGACGCTCTGCAGGTTCGGTATGCAAACAACAGCGGAATTGCCCGCAGCCCGGGAGAAATCAACGCGCAGACACTGTACGCTATTCTGACCGAAGTTTATGCAAAATAATCAAAAAGGAGACAAAGACATGGAACTTAAAGGATCAAGAACCGAAGCGAATCTCATGGCAGCATTCGCCGGAGAATCTCAGGCACGCAACAAGTACAGCTATTATGCGTCCAAGGCCAAAAAGGAAGGGTATGTGCAGATCGCAGAGATTTTTGAGGAAACTGCCGCCAACGAAAAGGAACACGCCAAAATCTGGTTCAAGCTTCTGCATGACGGTATTCCCGGCACGCTGACAAATCTGCAGGATGCTGCAGACGGCGAAAATTTTGAATGGACAGATATGTATGCCACATTTGCCGAGCAGGCGCGGCAGGAGGGATTTGACCACATCGCGTACCTGTTTGAAGAAGTGGGCAAAATCGAAAAGGAACACGAGGAACGCTACCGCAAGCTGATTGCCAACATCGAGGGCGGCCTCGTCTTTTCGCGCGACGGCGACTGCATTTGGCAGTGCGGCAACTGCGGACACATTGTGATCGGCCCCAAGGCGCCGGATGTATGTCCCGTTTGTGACCATCCGCAGAGCTACTTCCGCATTAAGGCCGAAAACTATTGATCGCTGACAAAGCCGAATCAAAAAGTCCGACGCATACGCTGCGCCGGACTTTTTAATAGCCTTTGTTCGACTCATGACGCGGCGGCAAATATAAAACAACAGCGCCCGCAAATTGCAAGCGCTGTTGATTATATTCTGCTTGTTTTATTCTGCGTCCGCAGATTCTGCAGGAGCTGCTGCTTTCGGCTCAATTTTGCCGTACAGCGAAGCGGAAGCATTGTCGGAACGGGGAGGACGGGACGGCTGGGACGAACCTTTGCTGCCGGAACCGCCTCTGCCGCCTCTGCCGCCGCGACCGCCGTGATAACCGCCTCTGCCGCCGCGGCCGCCTCTGCCGCCGTCTCTGTCCCGACGGGGAGCGGAGCCGTTTTCAGCGGTAAAGCCTTCGGCGAGCGTAATGACTACGCGGCGTTCGCTGTCGGAACCGACGGAGTGAGAGTCCACGCCCTCGATTTCCTGAATTGCGGTATGCACCACGCGGCGTTCGTACGGATTCATGGGATCAAGCACTGCGTTGCGGCCGTACTTGCGCACGCGGGCGGCCTGTTTTTTAGCCAGTTCGCGCAGCGTTTCCTCGCGCTTTTCGCGATAGGAGCCGACGTTGATGGAAACACGCTTGTGCGTGTCGGATTCTTTGTTGACGACCTGGCGAACCAAGTTCTGGATTGCGTCGAGCGTTTCGCCGCGGCGGCCGATCACGGTGCCCTGGCTTGCGCCGCATTCCAGCTGAATCAGAACTGTGTCCTCTTCCGTGGTGAAAGAGATCTGCGCCTCTTCCACGCCCATCCCGTTCAGAATGCCGCGCAGATACGCTTCCGCACGGGCGTAGGGGGATTCTTCGTATTCAAAGAACACGCGCACCTTGGCGGGGCTGCCGCCGAACAGGCCGAGTGTTTTCTTTTTGGGCAGGTCAATAACTTCCTGCTGGATCTCGACGTCTTCCGGAGCGGCGAGGGAAAGCTTGGCGTTTTCAAATGCTTCCTCAATGGTTGCCCCGGTGCCGAATGCTTCTTTAATCAAAAGTGACACCACCTATTATTTTCTCATTTAATCGTTTTTGTTTTTCAGCTGCGCCACGCGTTTGAGATTTTCTTCTTTGGAGCGGCGCTGGATCGTTTCCTCGACCAGCAGACGCGTCGTTGCCTTTTTGGGGCTGAAGATAGAGTTGAGTACGACCGTCTGGACGAAGGCGATCACGCTGGATGTGATCCAATATACACCGATACCTGCCGGGAATTGGAAGGTGAAGTACAGGGAAAACAACGGCATACCAAAGGTCATGCAGCCCATAGACGGGTTTTTCGACATTTCCGGATTCTGCTCCTTTTGGCGTAAATACATGAAAATGCTGCTGGCCATTTGAGAAGCAAAGGAAAGAATCGGGATCAGCCAAAGCACGTCGAAGTGCCGGATGTTCGGCACTTGGCCGAGCGAAATCCCGAGAAAATCGAAATTGAAGCTGCAGATTTTTTCCAGCACGGGATCCGGAACAGCACCGGTCAGCTTATCCGCGTGTTCAATGATTTGCAGCTCGACCGTCCGGCTGTTTTGTTTGGTCAGCTCGATGACATTTTCCAGCGCTTTGGTCAGCGCGTCGATCTGCGGCTGCGGAATGTTCAGCACGTATTTCAGCGGATGATAGATCGCGCCGATCAATCCGTAAATGATCGGCAGCTGCAGCACGAGCGGCAGACAGCCCATGGACATGGGGTTGGTTCCCTCGCGGGAATACAGCGCCTGCGTTTCCTCCTGGATCTTTTTCTGATCGCCGGCATACTGCTGCTGGATTTTGCGCACTTTTGTTTGCAGACGCTGCATTTTGGCCGTGCTCTTTTGCTGCCGCACAGACAGCGGCAGGATGATGATCCGGGCAAACAACGTCAACAAAATCAATGCCAGGCCGTAATTGCTGACCAAGTCGTACAGTCTGCTCAGCAGAAATCCGAAAAACTGATATAAAAACGTCATGTGAAATCCTCGTCTGGGTTATTTTTTCCGCTTCCGCCGGGGCGGCACAGGATCGTATCCGCCGGGGAAAAAGATGTTGCACCGAAGCAGTCTTCCCAGCGCCAGAAAAAAGCCCTTAAACGCACCGTGGACTTCGATTGCTTCGATGGCATATTGCGAGCAGGTGGGATAATACCTGCACACAGGCGGGAAAAGCGGGGAAATGTGCCTTTGATAGAACCGGATACAGCCGGTCAGAAATCGTTTCATGTGGGGATCACACCAAGCTTTTGCAATTGACCCTGCATGGTCTTTTCGATGTCGGTGCTTTTGCACCGAAGCGTTTTGAAGCGCGCCACAAAGACGATGTCCCATCCGCCGGCGCATTGGTCGGCCAAATGGCGGTACGCTTCCCGGATGACCCGGCGGCAGCGGTTTCGTTCGACCGCGCCGCCGAGCTTTTTGCTTGTGGTGATACCTATACGACAAACGCCCGCGCGGTTTTTCAGACAATAAACAACCAGCGCAGGGCTTGTACAGGATCGGCCGCGTCCGTAGACGCGGCGAAATTCGGTATTTTGATGGATAGTAACCACTTTGGACAATTCGATCACCTATCCTGCATCACAGGACGCAAATCAATAGGTCAGTCTCTTTCTGCCCTTTGCTCTGCGGCGAGCGAGAACCTTGCGGCCGTTGCGATCCGCCATTCTCTTGCGGAAACCGTGTTCCATCTTGCGATGACGCTTTTTGGGCTGGTACGTTCTTTTCATTTTCGCAATCCTCCTTTAATCGTTGACGTAGGGCAGGAGAGCGACCTGACGCGCACGCTTGATTGCCGTAGTAAGCTCGCGCTGGTGTGCAGCACAGGTGCCGGTCACACGGCGGGGCAAAATCTTCGCTCTGTCCGAAATAAACTTGTGGAGTCTGGCCACGTCTTTGTAGTCAATGTATTCCACTTTGTCGACGCAGAAAGAACAGACCTTTTTGCGGCCTTTTCTGTTCTGTCTTCTGTCGTTTTTCTCATAAGCCATGGAAAGTGAACCTCCTTATCAAAAATTAGAACGGAAGCTCGTCGTCGTCCTGGATGTCGTTGAAATCACCCATGCCGCCGCTGGCAAACGCGGGGGCTGCTTGAGGACGGGCGGGCTCTTCGTAACGGGAAGCGTTGTTTGCGCTGCCCGCGGTTCCGGTCTCCGCTCTGCTGCCGCAGAAGCTGACGTTGTCTGCCACGATCTCTACGGCTGTGCGTTTGTTGCCGTTGCGGTCCTCGTAGTTGCGGGTCTGGATAGAACCCTGCACTGCGATCATGGAACCTTTGCGGAAATAGCGGCTGACAAATTCCGCCGTCTGTCTCCAGGCGACGACGTCAATAAAATCCGCCTGCCGCTCCTCGCCCTGACGGACGAAGTTGCGGTCAACTGCCACACGGAAGGAAATCACGGAAATGCCGGATGTTGTGGTGCGCAGCTCGGGATCTGCCACGAGTCTGCCCATAATCACTGCACAATTAAGCATTGTTCCTTCCTCCTTATGCCTTTTTCACTACGAGAGAGCGCAGGACACCTTCGGTGATCTTTGCGACACGCTCCAGCTCAGCGGGATACTCGGTATTGCTCACGGAATTGAGCAGTACATAGTAGCCGTCCGGTTCGTCGTTGATCGGGTAAGCGAGCTTGCGGCTGCCCCACTCGTCAACACTTTCCAGCGTACCGTGGTTTTCCGCGATGGCCTTGAACTTCTCAAGCAGTGCCTGCACCGCCTCATCGCCATTGGCCACAGAGAAAACCAACAAGGTTTCATAGCTGTTGTTTGCTGCCATTTTTAGCACCTCCTTCTGGTCATTCGGCTGCGGTGATCCGCAGCAAGGATCGCGGGCATGCGATGCCCGCCGGCCGGTACATAGTACACGGCAAGATATAATTATAGCAAATTTGGGCGCAAAGTCAAGCTTTTTTTAAAAAATCCCGATCATGCGCGCAAAAAATGCACGAATACGCGGCATCAGATCAGCCAGCCGCTGCGCGAGACCGCAGCGCAGGCGGAGCATCCGCATATCGCTGACGGGCGTACCGTTCTGCGTTACGATCCGGCCGTCGGCGTCCACCATGGCGTCCGTCAGCTC
>CAMOCU010000067.1 GCA_946610835.1 uncultured Clostridia bacterium
CGTATACAGATAACCACGGCATTTCCGCCGATATTACCGAAGGCTTCACCTGCACACCGACAACGCTGAACACGGCGGGCACACAAACGGTCACTGTTTCTTACGAGGGCTTGACAGCGACCTTTTCCGTAACGGTCAAGGCGCTGCTCGATAAATCGCTTGCTGTCAAAACGGTTCCGGCCAAGACGGAATATTGGGCAGGTGAAACGCTCGATACAACGGGACTTGTCCTGACGTATACAGATAACCACGGCATTTCCGCCGATATTACCGAAGGCTTCACCTGCACGCCGACAACGCTGAACACAGAAGGCATACAAACGATTACGGTTTCCTATGCGGGGCTGACGGCAACCTTTACCGTTACCGTGGAGCCGATCGTGCAAGCGGCGGCTTTCGCACTCGGCAGCGACACGGCTGCGCCGGGAGAAACGGTAGAGATTCCGCTGCGGATCGAAGGCAATCCAGGAATTGCGGGACTGCGTTTGTTTGTGGCGTACGATGCGAATGTACTCTCCCTGCGCGAAGTGCGCAATGCGAATCTCTTCAGCTCCGGAACATTCGTATTCGGCAACGACCTCGCAGCTGTACCCTACGGCATCCTGTGGGAGGACAGCCTCTCCACAGTGAATCATACGGAAAACGGTGATTTGCTGGTTTTGACATTCCTTGTTCTGGATAATGCGGCAGCGGGCGACACTGCTGTTACAGTAACCTACGACGCAGGTTCCACATTTGATGTGGATCTGAATTCCGTTTCCTTCGAGACTCACAATGGCGTTGTGACTGTGGAACAGGCCGCACAGGAAGGCGGATGGAGTTTTGCCGAGGGCACAAATCTGCGCATTACGCACACCTACAACGACATGGCCTATGTAATCGGCGTAGATCTGGACGATCCGGTTGTTTTGGATTATGTGGAAACAACCGGCGGCTGGACAGCAGACGTCGAATTGAACGACGCCGGAACAGAATCGACCGGCGCGATCCTGCACATTTACGATGCAGACAGCGAACTGGTGGAATCCTACCCGATCGTTGTCTTTGGCGACATCAACGGCGACACCATGATTTCAATCGAAGACAGCATGCTGGCGCTGGATATTTCCGAGCGTGCGGTGGATTTTGACTGGGCATTCTTTGACGAAATCGACGAAACGCCGCAGATTTTCGCAACGGACGTCAATCACGATTACAATGTTACCGTTGAAGACGCGATGTTCGTGATGGATTGCAGCGAATTGAACAAAGCGCCCAACCAGATCTGGGCGGAAGACAACGATCCGCTTTATATGGACGAACTTTGATAGAAATGATCGCAACAAGGCCGCAGACAACACCGTCTGCGGCCTTTGCATTTTCACTGTTCACTTGTTGCGGATCTCTTCGATTTTGCGGCACACGGCGGCAACAGGCAGCCCGACCACGTTGAAATAATCGCCCTGAATCCCGCGCACCAGCGTGCAGCCGCGCCCCTGAATACCATATGCGCCGGCCTTATCCATCGGTTCGCCCGTGTCGATGTATGCACGAATCTGCGCGTCTGTCAGCGGATAAAAGGTCACCTGTGTGCACACATGGAAGCATTCCTCTGTCCCGCCGCGCCGCAAACATACACCGGTGTACACACTGTGCGTCCGGCCGGAAAGCATCCGCAGCATCCGGAACGCGTCCTGTTTGTCGGCAGGCTTGCCGAGAATTTCGTCCGCGAAAACAACGACCGTGTCCGCACCGATTACAAGATCATCCGCGTCCGCATCAATCGCGGCCGCTTTTTGCGCGGCAAGCCGCATGACCGCCTGTGCGGGCGAATCCCCCGGCTCAATGTGTTCCTGCGCGTCAGACACCTGTACCCGGAAATCTATGCCCGCGCGCTCCAGCAGCTCACGCCGCCGCGGAGAAGCGGAGGCGAGGACGATGTTCATTTCGTCTCCTCCTCGTACCAGATGCGCATGGCCATTTTCAGCACGGCGGCCTGCGTTTTGCCGTCCGGGATTTCGTTGTTCAGCACCATTTCCACAGCAGTGGAAAGCGGAATGCGCTCCACCTGCAAAAACTCGTCCTCATCCAATGCCTGTTCGCGGAATGTCAGCCCCGTCGCACCGTAAAGATGAATCACTTCGCCGCAATATCCGGGAGATGGATAAAAACGCCCGAGGTCGATATACTTTTCCGCCACAGCTCCGGTTTCCTCGCGCAGTTCACGAATGCCGGCGCGGAAGGGATCCTCCCCTTTTTCCAGCTTGCCGGCCGGAAGTTCCAGCACGACCTCGCCGTAAGGATAGCGGAACTGGCGTACAAACAGCAGCTCGTTGTCCGCCGTAAGCGCAGCGACCGTTACGCCACCGTTATGTTCCACAACCTCGCGTGTGCATTCCTGCCCATTGGGCAGCTGCGCCGTGTCTACGCGAAGATTCAGGATCCGTCCCTGATACTTATATTCCTGCGTCAAAGTTTTTTCAAAAAGTGCATCTTCCATAGATAACTCCCTTAAAAAAGGGCTCTCACCAAAATGATGAGAGCCGATTTTTGTGATTAGATCTTACCGCCAAGGAAATCCCGGATGATCTCGATGATCTTTGCCGCTTTTCCCTCGTGCAGGAAGGAGAGCAGCCGCTGTACAAATGCAAGAATCGCATCCATATGGCATCCTCCTCTATATTGATTTGCAGGAAGGGTCTTCCTACAACTCTATATTACCACACGTTGAACAAAAATGCAATAGTTTTTTTAAAGTTTTTTGAACTTTTTACCAAAAATCAAAACGGTAGAACAAAGCTTTGCAAAAAGCCGTTTTCCGCTATTGCCGCGTCCTTGTCTGTACCGTCGATCGAAAAGACCGTCTGCGCACTGGCTACCGGCGAGACTTTATATGCCGCGAGCGCATCATTCTGCACCGTGATCTGCGGCGCTTTCAGTCCGATCTTTTCAAACTCAAGCTGGAACGCCATGGGCAGATCGTTGTACTTTGCGGTTTCCGCCGCGGGGAAACGGTACAGCAGCGTCACGTTATCGGTACACATCAGCGACAGCTCAAATCCGCGCTGGCGCAGGCGAAAGCTCTTTTTTGCCGCAAGCTTTTCTTTGCTGTATTGCAGCACGACGGTGTAAGCATTGTAATCCCCTGCGCGGCTTTGCGCTGCGGGAGCTTTCGTGGATTCGGCATCCGGGGCGGCGGAAGCTTCCGGCGCATCTTCGTCAAGCGCTTGCGGCATATTCTGCTGCTCCACAGTCAGGCAAAAGTAGCGGTATGCACCGTCCGGGAAAATGGTCATGCGCGCAGAAATATGCGCAAAGTCTGCCAGTGCGAGCGAAAAATCCGTTTTTTCCATGGGGTCGAGCACAAGCTTGATCGAATCAGCGCGCTGCACCTCGGCGTTTTTGAATTCATAAACATCCAAATAAACGCCGTCTGCTTCGTTCCGGACGACAGTCAGCTCCTGCGCATCATCCGCGTCTACATCATAAATATAGACACCGAGAATCGCTTTTTGCAGCGCGTCGGACGCATACCGCACACCGTTCTCTGTGGAAAGGATCGCATAATCCTCGCGCAGGCGCAGGTTGATATAATCGGAAAAAGCCTCCACAGCATCCGTATAAGGTGCGCGGGATGTTTCTTCCGTGCGCGATTCAGCGCTCACGTTCTCCCCTACCGTCCATGGTTTTTCGTCCGACCCGGACTGCTTGTCCGCACGGGTAAAGAAAACGGCGCACAAAACGCCGACCACGGCAATGAATACAGCCAGAATAAAAATCTTCTTCATCCTATTCTCCGCTCCTTCGTGTTTGATTTACGGCTGGATCGTGACCGGTCTGTCCTCGCTTTCATGTTCAAAAGACAAGAAATTGTTGCGCGCGGCATATCCCCAGCGCATCTCGAAGGCATGGCAGCCGTCAGCCGGGATATACAGTTGTCCACACTCTCCGCGAAATACAGCCGCAGGCAAGCGAAGCGCACCGCGCTCCGTTTCGGCCACATCGCTGCCTTCGGTGAATTCGGCCGTGTGGCCGTACAGCTCAAGCCGCACCTTGCCCGGCAGTTTTTCCACGCTTCCGCCGGCATAGGCAATCAGCGTCGCCATGGGAACGAACCAAACGCCGTCCTTTTGGCAACTGGGGGTGGGCGAGGCCATAATGCCGAGATCCATCCCCCTGTATTTCATGCGCGTCTGGTTGTATACCGGCGCGAGCGCATAAGGCAGGATCTCGTCCCTGCCCTTGTCAATGACGCATTTGTCTGCAATGCGTCCGTCGTTCAGCAAGGCCGTCAATGTCATTTTGTCCCCGTCGACCTCCACAATGCAGACCATGGCGTTTCTTTCTTCCTGCGCGTAATAGGCTGCGTGCCAGACTTTTGGAACAGAGCGGGTGCCGGGCGGATTCTGATTGGAATTGCCGAGCATGTAATGAATGGTTCCCTTGGACGGTCGCTCATACAGCGATTCATCGCGCAGCGGGAAGGAACGGGCAAAGTTATGCTCATGTCCCGAAAACACGAGATCGAGCATTTCAAATCCCTCGCGCATGACCGGATACGCATCGTAATTTTGCAGGTTGCTGCCGGAATAGCAGATCGGGAAATGATATGTTCCGATTTTCCATGTCTGTTTGGTTTTGGACAGATCGTCAATCATCCATGCGTTGACGTCTTCCGGGCCGTTGACGCCGAGAACGGAAAAATGCACATTGCCGTAATCAAACGTATAATTTTCCGTTTTCCATCCTTCGGGGCCGTTGTCCGGGTAGGAACCCTTGAACTGTTTGGCAAAAAACTCCGCCGGTTCGGAATAGTACCGGCCGATTCCCTTGGCATAGTCCCGGAATCCGCGGTTGTCGTGGTTGCCGAGCGTCATCATGAAAGGGACATATTCCGCCACACCTGTCAGGCCGCTGAATGCGCCGTTCCACTGTACCTCGTGCTGGCCGCAGTCGGTGTTGTCGCCGCCGGTGAGGATAAACCGCGTGTCCGGATGCTCACGCAGAATCTGCTTGAGAAAACCATTAAACCAGGAATAATCCGGGCAGTCGTGCGGATCGCCCTTTTGCTGGTCGGAAACGCAGATAAACTTGAACCGGGTCAGATTTTCCGGCGCGGTGGTGAAGTGGAACAGTTTGCTGCGGTGCGTGTCGTCACCGCAGGTGTATTCATATTTTGTTCCGGGCTGCAGCCCCTCCAGATGCGCCCAGTGCATGGTACTGATATCGATGTCGCTTTTGAACACATCGTGCTGCGCGTCTGTGCGGCTGAACGCGTCGCTCCCCTCGGCGCGGTACAATACATATCCCGCCTCCACTTCACGGCAGGTGCGCCATGTAACCGTCATGCTCCGCGCCGCATCGCCGCGGATGCTGAGCATAATGTGATCCGGCTGCGGCATGGAACCGCGAACAGGTTTTACAAATTGCTCCATAGTTTCAATCCCTCGAATCCTGAATATTTGTTTTATTATACAGGAAAACACCCCTGCTTGTCAAATCCGGAACGTCAGAGGTTCTGTTTGACAGCGCAGCATACAATGTGTTATGATAAATGCATCAAATCGGAAAGAGGGTTCGCTATGACAGTTTTATCCCGCATTCAGTCATTTTTGCTGCTCCCGCTGGCGCTGGTAATGCTGGTCACGGGCATTTCTCCCGTAACCGCAACGCGGCAGCGACGCATGCAGACCGCACTCGAGGCGCAGCTGAAGCAGGAATTCGTTCCTGTTTTCCGTTTTGCCATCACTTCGGACGTCCATGTTAAGGCGGATGATCTGACCAACGCGAATCGGCTGGCGAAACTATTTGAAACTGCCTATCAGTACAGCGATTCTCATCCGACTTATACCGCGCTGGACGCCGTGCTGCTCGCCGGTGACAACGTCAACACCGGTTCCGACGAAGAATACGCTGTACTCAACCGTGTCGTACAGGAAAATCTGCGCGAGGATACACAGTTCATTACGATCATGGGCAATCATGAGTTCGCCGTCGGCGGTCACGAGGGTTACGTGCGCAACATGCAAAGTCCGCTGGACGTGCACGCCGTGGTCAAGGGATTCCACATTATCGGCATTTCCTGCGCGCCAAAGGATACGTGGCACACGCCCAAGCAGCTCCTCTGGATGCACCGCGAGCTGAAAAAAGCGCAGGCCGATGACCCGGAAAAACCGATTTTCACCATGCAGCACGGGCATATCTGGAACACCGTTTACGTCAGCCGCAGCTGGTATACGCAGATGTCCCTGCCGCTGCATCTGATCTACAGCCGCTGCCCGCAG